>JBAXGL010000140.1:0-6680 GCA_037139375.1 Bacteroidales bacterium
GATTTCGATGGTTGGTTTTACAGTGAATTTATTCAAAAAGAGTTGGTCATAGAGGGATTTGTTGTTCAATGTCAAACCCTTAGTTTAAGCTGAGGATTCTTTGTTTTTACGCTCAAAATCAATCTTAAGTAATACGACAAATATCATATCAGATTAAAAAAAATGGAATGCGGATTATACGGATTAAGCGGATAATCGCGGATATGAATCGAATTGATATAAGACAGATATTTGTGATGCAAGCATCACGTATTAGAGATTAATATGGAAAATCAATTCAACGAAGTTAAATTAAAATCCGTTTTAGAATCCGCTATATCAGCGTAAATCAGCGTTCTAATTATTTCTTTAAACTAACGGGTGCGACATTATTTTAGTCAAATAACTTATCATGAAAAACACACTTCGAAAATCACTACAACTACTTTTGCATTCAGTTTTCTTCATCTGTTTGATTCAGAGTTGCAAAAGCGAAACGTCTATTGTTACGCCTTTGACGTTGACAACTACCGCCATTTCTAACATCAAATCAGATTCTGCCTTGTCGGGAGGTAATATCACTGCTGACGGTGGTTCTACCATTACTGCTCGTGGAGTCTGCTGGAATACAGCGCACAATCCGACCATTGCGAACAGCAAAACAGTTGACGGAAGTGGCATGGGTAGTTTTGTTTCACAAATCACTGGGTTAAGCACAGGAACATTGTATTATGTAAGAGCCTATGCTACGACCGAAAAAGGTACTGCATACGGTAATGAGGTGAATTTCACATCGTGGCAGAACTTTGCCAAAGGAGCCGACATCAGTTGGTTGCCACAGATGGAAGCCACTGGCTACAAATTCTACAACGACAACGGGGTGCAAGAAGATTGCTTCAAAATATTGAAAGATCACGGCATCAACTCCATAAGGTTGCGCACTTGGGTAAATCCGTCGAATAGTAAAACAGACGGGCATTGCAGCAAAGCCGAAACGGTAGCGATGGCTGTTCGCGCACAGCAGTGGGGAATGCGGGTGATGATTGATTTTCACTACTCCGATACGTGGGCAGACCCATCGAAACAGGTGAAACCGGCGGCATGGGCGACTCATTCGTTTTCGCAATTGCTGACCGATGTTTACGACTATACTGCCGATGTAATGACGGCTTTGAAAACAGCAGGAGTCACTCCCGATTGGGTGCAGGTAGGCAACGAAACCCCCACTGGCATGCTTTTGCCCGATGGAAGCACCGATAATTGGCCTCAATTGGCACAACTTATCAATAAAGGTTACGATGCTATAAAAGCAGTTAGCCCAACATCAAAAGTGATTCTACACGTCGATCAGGGGAGCGACAATGCACGCTTCCGTTGGTGGTTTGATGCTGCGAAAGCAAATGGTGCTAAGTATGACATCATCGGCATGTCGTATTATCCATACTGGTTGAGTGGAAATCCCGATTATACTTTATCCATTGGTAGTTTAGCTGGTAATCTTAATGATATGGCATCGCGTTATGGCAAAGAGGTGATGGTGGTAGAAGTGGGTGGCGAAGATACAAAAGTGCAAAACACCTACGATATGCTGGTGGCTGTGCAGCAAAAAGTGAGAGCCGTGCCCAACAATAAAGGTTTGGGCGCATTTTATTGGGAGCCAGAAGGCGCGCGCAGTTGGAGTGGTTATGCCCTGAGTGCATGGGGAGCCGATGGCAAGCCAACAAAGGCGATGGATGCTTTTATCCCATAAAAGGGGAGAATTACTAAATATTTGTCGATAAGCTTCAAAATTTTTGTAGGAAATCGCTCAGATTCATATCTCTGTCGATGTTTAGCTTTTTGCGAAGGCGGTATCTATTTGTTTCCACACTTCTGACAGACATATTAAGAAGCGGTGCAATTTCTTTCGACGAAAGATCCATTTTGAGATAAGCACACAGTTTTTTGTCGCCTACATTCAGATGAGGAAAAGTTTCAGTTAATCGTTTTAAGTAGTTTTCGTAAACCAGGTCAAAGTTTTCCTCGAATTTCTTCCAGTTATCATCGTTTTCAAAGCTCAATTTTATTTTTCGTTCCATTTTGGTAAAACGAGAAAGAACCGTGTTAAAATCACCATTTTTCTGCATTTCTTCAGACGCTTTGGCGATATTCTCCATAATTTCCATCATAATTTCATTTTTTTGGAGCAGATTCATGGTAGAATAGGCTAACTCCTGAGATTTATGACGAAGTTCGTGTTGCAATTGTTGTGTATTCAGTTCATTACCTTCTTTTTTCTTTACGTCAGATTCAGTTTCATCTACCTTTTTATCATTTTGAATACCGCCTGTATAGTTTGTTGACGATGTTGCAGCTCTTTTTATTAATTGTCTTTTTATACCCATACGGACAAGAATAATTGACAATATTAACAATATGAAATAGAAAGTATAAGCCAATTTGGATTGGTACCAAGTTGGTAAAATGGTAAAGGAGTAGGAGCAGTAAGATTCTTTTGAATCGAGCATATTGTGCGCTCTTATTTTGAATACGTAATCACCTTTAGGCAAGTTGGTGTATAGTTTTTTATTAACAGCACCATAAGGAGACCAGTCTTTATCCCAATTTTCGAGCAAATAGCTGTATTGAACTACGTCTTCAGCTCTGAATTCTGGAGCGACAAACTCAAAAAGTAGCGAATTCTCCTGATGAGAATACTCTTTTTGCAACTTTGAAATCTCAGATTGTTGATTATTTGATTCGTCTGGCGAACTTGTATTTGATATGTAAACATTCTTAACGAATACCTTGAACGAGTCTTTTTGAGCAATCTGGGACTGTGAATTTACCCAACTAAAACCATCGTTTGTTCCAATAATTTGATTGGTTTTATCTATTGAATAGAAATGTTCGAATCCAATAATCAATTTAGATTGCAGAATTCGATAACTCAACGAGTCCATTGTATACGTATGGCCTTGTTTCTTTTTGGCTAATCCAATAAATCTGCCCGAAACAGACCAAACATCGCCATTTTTCGTTTCGTGCAGTCGCATGTCACTGGGTATTGTTCGGAAGAGTTGATTCCATTCTGTTGCAGGTTTCATTTTTCGTGAATTACGATCATAGACATAGAACCCTTTTTGAGTAGAAAAAATAATATTGTTCCCAATGCGGTAAAGTGTGTTGTTTCGATTGCTTGGTAGTCCATTTTTCTGATTGTAAAGATCTACTCGAGTTACACTATCCATCTTTTCATTGAAGTATAAATGAAATAACCCTTTTTGCCAATGGCTCAACCAAACCGTGCCATCTCGATCTTCTTCAAACATCGGATTCGATTCCTTGAATTTGCCTTTCACGAAACCAGCGAATTCCCATTTTTTGTTGGTTTTCTTTAAAGTAAATAGACCTCTATACGAACATCCAAGTATTATGTTGGGGTGTTTTTTGAGGGCAGTAAATCCCCAAGTGCCCTTCAACCCGATAATTCGCTCAATATGATCAGTGTAAATGACAAAAGCGCCCTGATCGCAACCACAAAATAAAGTGTTATCAATTTCAGTTAAACTCCAGATTTGCCCTACCATGCCTTTTATCATGTTCAACTGAAGTGCTAAAGCGTTTGCAGGTAGGGGATAAGCGCAAGTGTAAAGCCCTTGGTTTGTTCCTAGATAGAGTGTGTTATTTCTTAAAAAAGAGGTGTAACCTGAGCCATACAGGTTATTCACGCCGAGCATATTTTGTACAGGAGTATTCAGTATTACGTAATCAATTCCCTTGTCGAGACCCAACCAAAGGTTTTGATTGTGATCGAATGCGGCACATAAAACCGTATTGTTTTGCAGGGCTGAATAAGTATTGAGATAGGTGACAGCACGATTGTTGATCTGTTGTACAGCTATTCCTCGTTGCACTGTGCCATAAATCAAAAGTTTGCCATTGGTCGTTGCACAAAAAACTTGGTTTTTCTTTAGGAAATCGTCGATGCCCGTATTGTAAGGCGAAATGGAAACGCCATCGTAAAGATACACCCCATCAAATCTGGTGATTAATAATAATTTATTCCCTCCGAACGGGAGAATCGAACACACTTTTTTGTTGATGAGAATATCCGAACCTGGTATTTTTGTCTTGAAACTGCCATTCAGCATAAATAGTCCACTTTGAGAACTTGCCACAAAATAGACATTATATATATAAGCCGAAGCATCGATTTTGTAGTTGAAATTTAGTTTTGTAACATCTTTTCCGTCATATTGATAAATGGCGTTTTCTGATTGAAAATATATTTTCTTATTGCCTTCTACTATATTATACAACTCGTTCGACACTAAAGCTTTAATGCCAAGTTTACACATGATAGAATTGTATTCGTAGTTTCCATTTTGTTGTTTAATGAAATAACCAAATTCGTTAAAAGTTGACGCATAAATTCGACCATCTTTGGCGCAAAGTATCGACCGCACTTCGGTTGCATTGACAATGGGAAAGGTTCTCCAGTTTTTACCATCAAACTCGAGTAACCCTGAATTATTAGCAAAATAGATGCAATTTGAATCATTTTGAGCAATAGCCCAGTTTTGAGTTCCTGCTTTATAATTGTCTCTCGTGAAATTGCGAACTATAGGCTGGTTTCCGTATGCCGAAAAGACAATATAGCCGATTAAAAGTGAGGTAATATATTTCCTCATAAGTTAGGTATTAAAAATTTCAGCTAAATTAATAAAGTATTGAGGTTCTTTTATGTTTCCTCTGATATTTTTCACAAAAAAATGAAAGTGTTGTTTTTTCAAAATTATTACCAATGTTAGTATATTTTCTTGAGTTGAAAAATGAGTTGAAAAATGTTTTGCAACATATAACTTTACAAATATACTGATTATCTGTATGTTGTCGTAATTGTTGTAGTATTTTTGCGTAGTTTGATTTGCCAAATTACGTATTTTTGTGTAGTAAAATACAAGTTAACTTAGATTGTATTCACTACATTTGTATTGTTAATTTATCGAAATCTATATGAGGCGTTATCTCAAAATCTCATAGTAAAACATCAGAAAAACAAAACGTCATTTTAACCAATTTCATTTCTTCATTCAATTATCTTTTTGAATAACACAGATTAATCAATTTTTGCCGCAATTTTATAAAAATGGATCAGGTTAGAATTTGTTTTATTACCCTTTTACTTTTATTTATGTCGGTTTTCAATACCATGCAAGGACAATTGGCGGTAGATGTTTTTGAAACTTCATCGAATGGACATAAAATGTCAAAAATTGAAGCATTTCCTACCATCAAAAATGCAGATGTAATCAAACTTTATCCGAATGAGAAATTTCAAACCATTCTAGGTTTTGGTGGATCTTTTACCGAAGCTTCAGCCTCACTTTTAAATAAGTTAAGCAAAAAAAACAGAGACAGTATTTTGGAGGCCTATTTTGGAGAAAATGGAGCTAAGTATTCCTTAACCCGCACACATATTAATTCATGCGATTTTTCATTAGGACATTATAGTTATGCACCCATCGAAGATGATATGGAGTTGACTCATTTTTCGGTGGCGAATGACAAATACGATATAATACCAATGATAAAAGACGCCATGACAGTTTCGAAAGATGGCTTTAAAATCATTTCATCTCCTTGGACGGCTCCACCCTGGATGAAAGATAATAATGATTGGCGTGGCGGAAAATTATTGCCAAAATATTACGACACTTGGGCGTTGTATTTTTCAAAATATATTGATGCATACAAAGCTGAAGGGATTACCATTTGGGGTATTACCGTAGAGAATGAACCATTAGGGTGTGGCAATAATTGGGAAAGCATGCATTATACACCTCAAGAAATGACCAACTTTGTTCAAAACCACTTGGGTAAAAAGCTGAAATCGGATGGTAAAGATGTCAAAATTCTGGGATACGATCAAAACAGAGGAGATGAGTTGCAAAAATGGGTAGATGTGATGTATGAAAACGAAGCATCGTCAAAATACTACGATGGCACGGCTATACATTGGTATGCAAGCACTTACGATTGGTTTCCAAAATCGCTTCAATACACACACAAGGTAGCTCCCAATAAATACATCATTCAAACTGAAGCGTGTGTAGATGCCGAAGTGCCGCGATGGAAAGACGACAAGTGGTATTGGACGAAAGAAGCCACTGATTGGGGTTGGGATTGGGCACCAGAAAAAGATAAATATCTGCATCCCAAATATGCTCCAGTATATCGGTATGCAAGCGACATGATTGGGTGTCTCAACAATTGGGTGAACGGTTGGATAGATTGGAATATGGTTTTAGACAAACAAGGAGGACCCAATTGGTTTAAAAACTGGTGCATTGCCCCCGTTATTGTTGATACAACAAGTGATGAAGTCTACTTTACACCATTATATAATGTCATGGCTCATTTCAGTAAATTCATTCGCCCCAATGCTACAAGAATCGGATTTGAGAATTCCGACAAGAAACTAATGGTTACCGCAACTCAGAATACTGATGGATCGATTGTGATTATCGTATTAAATCAAGATAACAACAAAAAACACATTACCCTTAAACTAAAGAATAAAGAGACTGCTATAACCATCAGCGGAGAGGCTTTGCAGACAATAATTATTCGTTGACGAATCTAATTTTCAACACATTACAATCTTAAGTTTACGTATTATGGAACAAGCACAAAACAAAACAGCACCCAAAGATTTA
>JBAXGL010000141.1:0-6669 GCA_037139375.1 Bacteroidales bacterium
TTTTTTTGGCATCATTACCTGTTTGATTACAAAACGCAAAAAGCCCCATCCATCAAATGTGACGAATGGGGCTTTTGAATGTATGTGAATTGCTTATTTCTTCAACAAAGCAGACACTTGTGTGAAGACGTTTTCGGCATTGAATCCGAATTTCTCATCCAACACTTTGAATGGAGCAGAATAACCGAAGTGATCGAGTCCCCACACCACACCGTTTTTACCTACTAAGCGGTAAAGCGATGATGGCAAACCAGCAGTCAAACCAAACACAGGAAGATTCGAAGGAATAACCTCTTCTTGGTAAGCAGCCGATTGGTTGAAGAACAAACCTTCTGACGGAGCAGAAACGATTTGTACTTGAATGCCTTTGCGCTCTTTCAACAACGCAGCACCAGCTACCAACGATGCTACTTCCGATCCGTTTGCAACCAATACCACTTCTGGATTGGCATCTTTCGATACGATGTATGCTCCTTTAGCCGATTGCAAAGCCTCTTGGTAGCGATTTCCACTTGAAGCAGGCAGATTGACGATATTCTGACGCGAAAGAATCAATGCAGTAGGTGTGTCGAGGTTTTCCATCGCCATTTTCCAAGCTACAGTTCCCTCTTCCACATCGGCAGGACGAAGCACCAACGTACTGTTTTTGCCGTGGTGGTTTTTGAGTTGTTCCATTAAGCGGATTTGAGCCTCTTGCTCCACTGGTTGGTGGGTAGGTCCATCCTCTCCTACGCGGAAAGCGTCGTGAGTCCAGATATATTTCACTGGCAATTGCATCAAAGCAGCCATACGTACCGCTGGTTTCATGTAGTCGGAGAATACGAAGAATGTACCACAAGCACAAATCACTCCACCATGGAGGGCGATTCCGTTCATCACTGCTGCCATTGTTAACTCACAAACACCAGCTTGCAAGAATGCTCCAGTGAAATCCCCACTCACAAAAGCATGAGTATATTTGAGGAATCCGTCTGTTTTGTCAGAGTTTGCTAAGTCGGCAGACGACACAATCATGTTTTCTACCTCTTGTGCCAACACACCTAAAACAGTAGCAGAAGCAGCGCGTGTAGCCTGATCCGCTTTCTGTACGATTTTTGCGTAGTCAACAGCAGGAGCCTCTTTCGAGAAGAATTTTTTCAGTTTAACTGCCAATTCTGGATTTGCAGCTTCCCAAGCAGCTTGTTCTGCTTTTTTGCCAGCAACAATCTTTTCAAGTTCAGCAGCACGTTTGGCATACAATTCGGCAGTTTCGTCGAAAATCACAAAAGGATTTTCTGGATTTCCACCTAAATTGATAATTGATTTGGCATACGAAGCACCACATTCGCTCAATGGCATACCGTGTGTTGCGCATTTGCGTTCGAAACTATCGCCAGCCTCAGTGACAGCACCTTTACCCATGATTGTTTTACCAATAATGATGGTCGGACGTTTTGTTTCTGTTTGAGCAGCAGTAATTGCTTTGCGGATGGCTTCTGGATTATTGCCTTCGATTGTCATCACGTTCCAGCCCCATGCTTTGTATTTGGCAGCTGTATCTTCTTTCGTTACAGAAGATGTATCTGTTGACAACTGAATATCGTTGCTATCGTAAAACATTATCAAATTGCTCAATCCCAAGAAACCAGCCAAACGGCCTGCACCTTGCGAAATCTCTTCCTGCACACCACCATCGGAGATGAAAGCATACGTTTTGTGCGACATCCACTCACCGAAGCGAGCAACGAGGAAACGCTCTGCAATAGCAGCACCTACTGCCATGGTATGACCTTGTCCGAGTGGACCAGATGTATTTTCAATACCGCGCAACACATCTACTTCGGGGTGCCCTGGTGTTGGACTATCCCACTGACGGAAGTTTGAACACTCTTCCATTGTAAATTTACCAGTCAGGCTCAACACTGCATAAAGCATGGGCGACATGTGACCTGGATCGAGGAAGAAACGGTCGCGGTTGATCCAATTCGGATCTTTTGGATCGTACGTTAAAAACTCTGAGAAAAGCACATTCACATAATCTGCTCCGCCCATTGCACCACCTGGGTGTCCTGATTTGGCTTTTTCCACCATCGACGCAGCCAATATTCTGATGTTATCAGCTGCTTTGTTCAAAATTGAAACGTCATTCATTTTGTAAGGAGTCAATTGGGTTAATAAATTCAATTTGAATATTTGGTTTTTCTTACCATTCATAAAAATTTAAACCGTCATTTTGAGCGATTTTAATTTTTATGAAGTAAGAGGATAGTGGTTTAGCATTTAGAAATGCGCTGCAAAATTACAATTTTTCTTCAATTAGTTCTACTATTTTTTGTAATTCTTTCACATCCGTTTCGTCAAAATCATTCAATTTATCACTGTCAATATCGAGTACTCCGACTACGTTATTGTCTTTTTTTATTGGTATCACGATTTCAGACTTTGACCTCGAAGAACAGGCAATATGACCCGGAAAAGCATTTACATCAGGCACTAAAAACAGTTTAGATTCTCTCCACGCTGCACCGCAAACACCTTTTCCATATTGTATTCGGGTGCATGCCAAAGTACCTTGAAACGGCCCTAAAACTAATTCGTTATTTTTTACCAAATAAAATCCCACCCAGAAGAAACCCAAAGCCTCTTTGAGCACTGCCGACACATTTGCTAGGTTTGCTATCAAGTCTGATTCATTGCTCACGAGTGACTTTATTTGAGGAATTATTGCCGTATATATACTTGATTTGTTTGCTTCTTCCGGAATATGAAGTGTTTCCATAAGTCTGATTGATTTAATTGAATTGCAAACTTACAGTTTTGTTTCCATTTCTCAAAAACGGCAATTCGCTACTTTGATGATTATTGACTATAAATAGTCATCCATTTCACTTGCTTTGACCCACGAATCACTATCTTTACAAAAATTTTTAACGATGAGAACATTAGTAATCATTCGCCACGCCAAAGCAGAATCGGGTTCAGTTATGAATGACTTTAACCGAGAACTGAGTGACAAAGGGAAGAAAGATGCTGCTAAAATGGCATCAATACTCAACAAACAAAACGTTAGACCTCAATTGCTAATTACGAGTAGTGCTAAAAGAGCTTATCAGACATGTGCTATTTTTGCTGCTCAATTTACTATCCATAAGAAAGAGATCATAAAAAAGAATCTACTTTATGACGAATACAGTATTAACGATTTGAAACAAATACTTGTAGAGTCGGCTCAGACAAGAGGCACTGTTTTTGTATTTGGTCATAATCCAACTTTAGCCCATATTATCAGCGATTTAACAACCAATTTCGACGGTCATTTCCCAACTTCGAGTGTAGCCGTCATCGATTTCGATATAGATAAATGGGACGAACTGGATAGAACAAAGGGAGAAATGAGGTTGTTCGAAACTCCTTAAAACTAACGTTTTACCTAAGCTTCTGAATTTTTCTTAAAATCAATCATTTACATTTAGTCTTTGCTCTTGACTCTATGCTGTTGACTCTTTAGTCATAGCTAAATGAAAGGATTTCGTCATTTTTACGTACCTTTGGGAAATATTTTTTCAAAATTTCTTATTCAAATGACATTCGCAGAACTCAATCTGAACGAACAATTGCTCGAAGCAATCTCGCACATGGGCTTTAAAGTAGCCTCTCCAATACAAGAACTCGCTATTCCTAAAATATTAGCCAACAACGACTTAATCGCTTGTGCTCAGACCGGAACAGGAAAGACTGCAGCTTTCGTTTTGCCGATTCTCGACAAACTAACCAATCGCGAAGAGACTACGGTGGACACCCTCATTATCGTCCCTACGCGAGAATTGGCGATACAAATTGATCAGGAAATACAAGGTCTATCCTACTTTATCAACGTCACCTCAGCAGCAATTTATGGCGGTGGCGATCGGGGTGAATTTGCTTCACAGGAGATGTCACTTAAGAATGGATCAGAAATCATTGTAGCCACACCCGGGCGATTAATTGCTCACCTCGGCATGGGATACGTCGACTTCTCGAAAGTGAAACACCTCGTACTCGATGAAGCTGATAAGATGCTCGATATGGGATTTCTCGACGACATCGAAAAAATCATCAAACACCTGCCTGTTGAGCGACAAACATTAATGTTTAGCGCCACAATGCCCGAAAAGATTAAAGCGTTGGCAAATAAAATTCTACGAAATCCGGAACAAATCACACTATCTATCTCTAAACCAGCTGCTGGTATTTCTCAGAATCTCTACCTCACGCACGACCATCAAAAGAATGCGGTACTCAACCACATTCTCAAAGAGCATCACGAAGATAAGAGCATCATTGTTTTCACCTCTTCGAAAATGAAGATCAACGAAATTATGACCGCTCTCCGTAGATTCGGACATCGTCCGCAGGCGTTTTCATCTGATTTAGGACAAGCAGAACGCGAAGAAGTACTGCGAGGATTTCGGTCGAAACGTACCCGCATCATCGTGGCTACAGACGTCATGAGCCGCGGTATAGACATCAAAGAGGTGAATATGGTCATCAACTACGATTGCCCGCGCGATGCCGAAGACTATGTGCATCGCATCGGTCGCACTGCTCGTGCCAATACTAAAGGAACCGCATTCACGCTAGTGAACGAACGTGATATGCATAAGATGCAAAAAATCGAAAAGCTGATTGAAGCAGAAGTACCTCGTTGCGCTATGCCTGCCGAACTGGGCGAAGCACCAGAATGGAATCCCAACGGCGGAGGAAGCGGTAAATTCAGACCAAAAAATGCCCACAGCAAACCGAAATCCAAACGCCCTATCACCAACAACCCCAAATCGGGACCGCACCATGCCAAAGACCATACTCCGCACGTTCCCAAAGCAAAACCTATTCTTAAAAAGAGAGATTAAACACAGATTCCGTATTGAATAAACATCAATCTACTGAGGTTGTCAGACGTTCAACAAAAAGGATTATCTTCTGAGCATTCTTCCAGAATTTGTTTGGTTATACCTACTTGTTTCATAAAATCATTGATTTGACCTGAATCAATAGGATTATTATGGCAGTATCTGAAAAAAGAACTCATTGCCTCTTTTATTTCAATTTTTGCAGTATAGCCTTTTCTGTCTAATTTAAAATATCGCGCTAACTGCTCATCATCGTAATTGATTGACGTAATCCAATTTTCTCCCTCATCATTCATATAAACCTCTTCAAAGTTGAGTGTTTCGCAAATAATATCTCTAAACTTGAGTTGAAGAACATCATTATAATCAAAAATACCATCCATTTGCGTATTGAAGAATACCAGCGAAGTAAGTGCTGCAGAAAAGTCAGTATTAGAAGCTCCAATAACTCGTCTTTCGTTGGTTTGGTAGTACATCGCCCTATTGTAAAGCTCTTCTAGTGTGATATCAATATCCCCCTCCCCCAATACTAAACCGATAGAAACCATATCGACTGATAAAATTGATTTTGCCATATTATAATTGCCAGTTTTTATTCTTTTATTTCACACGAATCAATACATTCTGGCTCTGAGAATTTAAGTCGACGGGGAGAAACAGGAAAATGCATTCGATAGGTGTATTTTTTGACCCCTATAACCTCATAAGTGAAAACCAATTTACCTGACTTTTCTTCCCACCCGAAATTATTTCGATAGTCTCCACATTTTCCAATATCAAGCAACTTCAACTGAGGCCAGCTATAAACATTTACCTCAACATCACTATAGTCTGTCAATAACAAATATTTGCCATCAGCACTAAACTCAATGCAATCTTTGTTACACTCATCTATGGTTTTATAGTCTTCGGGAAGTGTTGTTGTGCCGCTAATATTGATTTTGTGCAGAACTAATCCAAACTCATCCAACACAGCCAAATGACTGCCTGAAGAATGCATTCCCATAGAACGATATTCATAGGGTTTATCGAATGAATTCAATTTACTCCCTGTTTTTACATCGTAAATCGTTATAAACGAATCCACCACTACTTTGTAAGTACTATCATTGAAATAGGCCTCCCAACAATCAATATTTTCTGAATAAATTGATTTGTCTTTTTGGTGTGCACTTTTTTTGTTGTGCACAAACCATTGATATGATAGAATACAAATAAACAACAAAACACCTACAAACAACATCAAATAACCTTTTTTCTGAAGTTTCATGAGTAGGTGTATTTGAAGAGTGTAAAGTAAAAATAGTAATTATGGGGTTTACTTTATGTTAAGAACGCCTATCGGATGAAGGATATTAATGAAAGACCTTCAACATCGTAGCAATAATAACCAAACCATAAAAAGACAAAACAACAATAGCCATAATGCCAACAAATTTGTAATGTGATTTCAGACTTGAAATGCCATAAATTAATAAGTTCTGATTGTCTTTTTCTACTCCTTCTTTCGTGTTTAAAGCGAACCGCAAAAGATAATTGATCGGTATAAAATAAATTAAATTTATGATAAGGAAGATGAGTCCTGCATACCCATAACGATGATTATCAAAAAGCATAAATATTCCGACCGCAGCCATAACAGAAATACCTATAAACCCTAAAATGGAAAGAAACTTAGTCCATTTTGTTATTTCTAAAACATAGACTTTAACCTCTTCATTAAATACAAGCGTGTCAATGGTTTTTTCTTTGTTTTCTTCAATAGTTTCCATATCAATTTTTCGTTTTTAAATTATTTATG
>JBAXGL010000142.1:0-6471 GCA_037139375.1 Bacteroidales bacterium
GAGGTTCCTGGCGGATTCGAACCGCCGTAGACGGTTTTGCAGACCGGTGCCTAACCACTCGGCCAAGGAACCTTTTTGTGATTGCGAGTGCAAAGATAGCACGATTTTTTGAGTTCGCAAATGATAAAATCTCAATTTACGATAGAATTATGGTAAAATCCTATTTACGTACAATCTTTTTCAATGAACTTTTTGAAAGACGACGAATCTTTTTGATAGGAATATCTATCTCTTTGGCAGACTCTTTTCGTGTAATGAGATTAGGAATTGCAACACCCACAGCAAGTGCCATGATAATAAAGGTTGCTTTTGTGCCATTATTAATGGTGTCTGCTAACACTTGATTGTAATTGGGACCTACTTTCTCGGTCAAAGTAATAATACCAAGCATTGTTTTATAGGCAAAAATACCTGGTACTAAAGGTATAACCGAAGGGATAGCAAAAATGAGTGGGGGAGCATGTTTCTTGTGTGCAGCTCTGATGCTGAATATTCCTACCAAAGATGCTCCCACAAAAGCTGCTAACACCACATGAACTTCTAATCCGATGAGTGCGAATTTTGCCAAAACACCTACCAACCCCAATAAAAACACTGCCCAAAGTGCACGTGCGGGAACATTAAACAAGACGGCGAAACCTACTGCAGCGCAACCGCCCCAAAAACCTTTTTCTAAAAGTTCAAACCAATTCATATCTTAAATGTGATAAATATAGATGGAAATTGTAAGTCCTAATGCTATCATAAAAGCAATAATTAAACCATGTGCCCACCGCAATATACCGTTTAAGGTGTTTCCCTCAATCAAATCGGTAAAGGAGTGAATCAACGGAATTCCAGGGATAAGATACAACACTGAAGTGGCAAAGCCGTGTTCAAATTGAAAATTAGGTCCAATCAGACTAAAAGAGCCTGATATAAGCGCAGACACTGTAGCACCTACCAACACACCGATGTATGGATTGAATTTCTTTTTCAACACTTCTTGTCGCGCAAAAAGTCCAGCAAATGTAGCTACAAATGCAATTAGCATTTCAATCGCATTTCCCCCTGCTAATCGACAAAACGATGCACCAGCCAAACTCACAAATGACAATATAATAATTCGAGGATAGTGAGGTAAAGCTTGCAATCGTTTCAGATCTTCGTTGATTTGTTCGATGCTCCAATTTTGCTGCACAATTCGCCAGCTCATACGACTGATGCCAGACACCAGTTTGAAGTTGACGCCATGTGGCGATGTTCGTTTCAGATTGTTGTAGAGTTGGTTATTTTCATCGTCGCTTATTGACAAAGTGAGTGCACGGTGAGTAATCAACATATCTGCATTGTATCCGAACGAATGAGCAATTCGATCGACTGTCATACGAATGCGAGCTGTACTTGCACCATTACTCATAAGCAGTGTACCAATTTCGAGTAACACTTTTCCGAGGTCTTTCACCTCTTCCTGATTCTTCAGTTTCATTGGTCGTTATTTTGTGTTGCAAAGGTACTCTCTTCATTTGATTTCCTCAACTTATTCTCTCAAAAATATGTTGTATAGCATATAATTCATATAAAAGACCTGTTCTATACAATAAAGGACCGATGTAGAAAAATTATCCTTTGATATAATGTTATATTTTCAAACCGTTTACGTCATTATTTTGAAGAAGATAAATTTTAGATTAAAATTTTATTTTCTTTTTGCAACCAAACTATTATACTGTTTCGTCTAATAGACAAAGAGGTTTAAAAATTGGAAAGAATGAATCATTTTGAACGGATAAATTCGCTTCAATTACCTTGTAAAGCATAGTACTATTAAAATATTAATCATTTAAAACCAGTTAGTTATGAAATCATCAGTTAGTTTTTTAGGTGTAAAACGTATTGTTGTGTTAGCTGTTGTTGTATTATTTTCTGCAACTTCATTTTCTAAAAGTTCTTGTTGTGTGAAGGTAAAAGTGACCGATAACCACTATCAACCACTTGATTTTGCAAAAATAACTTTGAAAGATGCCGCCACACAAAAAGTGTTGAAAGTTGCATTAAGTGATGAAAATGGCGAGTTGAAACTGAAAAAATTGCATGCTGGGAAATACATCATCGATGTTAAAACGCCTGGATTTGGTACAAACAAAGAAAACAGTTTTACAGTGTCAGAAGATAGTCCTAAAATGATTGACAAGTTGGTGGTGCTTGAACTAGATTTTATTGAACAGCAACAGTTGAAAGATAATGTGATGAATGTGAGTAGTCAGATTTCGTTACCAGACTATATGTTATAAATGACATAAGTTGACTTCTCAAAGAATGTAGGTTAACTATCTCCAAACCACTTCGCTGTGAAGCGCGGTGGTTTTTTTCTGATTATAATCTCTAAAATATGTCAAATGAGAGCCACAACATCCCTGTTGTTCAATCTTATTATAAAATAATAACTATCATACATACAGAACTTACATTTATTCTGAACGATTTGTTTTATATTTGCAATCCAACTTCAAAAATTGTCGAATAAACCAGATATGATAGGATTATTAGGAATTAGCTTCAAAACTACATCACTCGATATACGGGAGAAATATGCTTTTTCAGATGAAGAAATCATACAATTTGCTGAGTTTTTACAACAAGAAACCGATATTTCTGACTTAGTATTATTATCCACTTGCAACCGCACTGAACTCTATTTTTCGCAAGATATTTACGATCGTCAAACCGCTTTCGATCAGGTTTTTACTGCTTTAAATAAATTTAAAAATATTGATGAACACTATTGGCATGCTTTTTATCACAAGTCACAGACAGATGCTGTTCGTCATTTGTACGAAGTGGCTTCGGGGCTTGATTCAATGGTGTTGGGAGAGGATCAAATCATAGGTCAAATTAAAGATGCTTATTTATTTTGTACAAAAGCAGCGTTGACAGACGATGTGTTGATGCGGTTGTTCCAGAAATCATTCGAAGCAGGTAAACGAGTTCGTACCGAAACTGCCATAAAGGTAGGTACAACTTCTGTAAGTGCTGCTGCAGTAGAGTTGTGTATAAGAAAGTTAGGCGATTTGTCTGGAAAATCGCTTTTGGTAGTAGGAGCAGGCGAAACAGGGGCATTAGCATTACAAAATTTTGCAACGAAAGGCATAGGACGCGTAACGGTTATCAATCGAACTTTCGAGAGAGCACAAGAGTTGGTAAGTGATTATGAAGCAAAGGCAGCACCTTTTGAGCACCTCGAAAATGAACTGCCTAAACACGACATTGTGGTAGTCGCCACAGCTTCTCAAAATCATTTAATTAGTTCTGATTTGGTTACAACATATATTCATAAATTTGAAGGTAATGAGCAGATTTTCATTGACTTATCTGTTCCTCGAAATATAGATGAACGGCTGGATGAAATCGATTCTGTGAGCCTTTTTACGGTCGATGATTTGGAGGAAGTTGTGAGATTGACCGCCGAAAAACGCCTTGAATGTGTGGTTTCAGCAGCTGAAATTATTAATGATGTGGTGAATGAATACAACGAATGGTTTACTTCACGCTCGCTTCGTCCGGCTATCAAAACGATTACATCTAATCTTTTGGCCATTCACAATAAAGAGCTGAAATTGAATAAGAAATACGAGTCGGAAGAGGCACAAAAAGCGGTGGAGGAATACGCTTTGCACTTGACGCAGCGTTACACAGGGCTGTTGATTAAAAATCTGAAAGACCTTACCAACAACGGCAAAGATATTGATTCGCTCAATATCGTGAACGATTTATTTAAATTAGATTAAAGCAACTGACTGTATTGATAATCAGTCGTTTATTACCGATTTATGAAGCAAAAAATACGTATCGGCACGAGAGGAAGTCAATTGGCGCTATATCAAGCTGAGAAAGTGAAATCGACGCTGTTGGCAGTCTATCCCGATATGACAGTAGAGATAGAAATCATCAAAACCAAAGGCGACAAAATTCTTGATGTCGCACTTTCTAAAATTGGCGATAAGGGATTGTTTACCAAAGAAATTGAGAATGCCTTGTTGGATAATTCTGTCGATATTGCGGTGCATAGTTTGAAAGATTTACCAACTACCTTACCCGAGGGATTAAAGCTTGGCGCAGTGCTCGAACGAGGAGAATACCGCGATGCTTTGGTAAGCCGTAACGGGAAAAAACTCGCCGATTTGGGTGCCGGAGATGTGGTAGCCACTTCAAGTTTGCGTCGTCAAGCCGGTTTGTTGCAAGTTTCACCTGAAGTAACGCTTAAAGACATTCGTGGAAATGTGAACACCCGCCTTCAACGAATGGAGGAGGGTTACTGTGATGCCATGATTATGGCTGCTGCTGGATTACAGCGTCTTGGATTGGATCGTTACATCACAGAGATTATCGAGCCAGATCAGATTATGCCTGCTGTTAGTCAGGGGATTATCGCCATCGAAATTCGTGAAAACGACCCCGAAACAGAAGCAGTTTTATCCAAAATCAACCACGCTGAAACGTTGTTAAGTGCTATTGCTGAGCGTGCATTTCTAGCTCATTTGCAAGGTGGTTGCCAAGTGCCGGTTGGATGCTACTCAAGTCGTAACGGTTCTGAAATGGAGCTACATGGTTTTGTAGCTTCGGTGGATGGAAAAAGAAGCATCAAGCAATCTATAAAAGGTGAAGCGGAAGATGCGCGTGCACTCGGTATCGCTTTGGCAAACAGCATGATAAGCGAAGGGGCAGATAAAATTTTGGATGAGATAAGGAAATGAAAGCCTAATCTTCAATTTGAATTATATGAAACTTGATTTCCCTATCATTAATAAATATATAGACCTTTCAAATCCAGTTAGTGAACAGGATATTGAGAGATTTGAAAAAATGATGAATGTCAAGCTACCATTAAGTTTTGTCAGCTTGAAAAAAGAAATAGCTGATTGTTTATATATTAACTCAGGAAATGCGTTAGAAATATTTTCGCTTTTTGATTCAAATAGTAGCACTTTTTCAATTGCAGGGATTTCCTCAAATTATGCCCATTTAGGGGACATCTTAAAGTCACATAAATTACTTATTTTCGGTATATCTAGCGTTGATTCAGAAACATGGGCTTTTTACACTGGGGGGAAATATTCAAATGGTGAATATCCTGTTATTTGGATTTCACCGAGTGAAGAGCGTTTTTTTGTACATTCATCTAACTTCGAAAGCTTTTTAAACATCCAATTTCATAGTTTGACATCTTTAAATGAAGGTGCTGATTATGATAAATTATACAAAGATTTAGTGGCTAAATACGATAATGACATTTTGCCGTTTGGATATAATGATATTTATTCAAGTTCTCATGATTTAGAAGATTTTGAGTCAATAATAAAACAATATTGATATTATTGAGACTAGCTTAATCAATTGTTTTTAAGATTAAACAAATGCAATCGTTGCAAAACAAAATATACATTTCTACCCGACCAAAAGAGCAGGCAGCATCGCTGGAGCGATTGTTGAGTTCAGAGGGTGCTAAAGTGCTGTCGATGCCTACGATAGCCATTGAAGCTGAGGAGTGGAACGACAAAAAAATTGAGCAACTCCATACCATTTGGATGTACCATTGGCTGGTGTTTACGAGTATAAATGGTGTGCGTTACTTTTTCAAAAAGATGGAGTCGATCAACGGAAATTATTTGTTGCCGATTCATATTAAAATTGCGGTTGTTGGTAAAAAAACTGCTGATGAATTGTTCAAGTTTGGACACGAAGCAACTTTCGTCAATCCGGGAAATACAGGTGAAGAGTTGGCGAAGACGTTTCAACAGCAAATTAAGCCAAACGAACAAATCTTGCTTTGTTTGGGGAATTTAGCTCGTCAAACATTAGAGAATGCGCTCAAAGGAAAAGTAGAATATACGCGATTGGACGTTTATCGGACGGTGATGCCAAATGAGTTTAATGAGGAAGCTTTAGAGGCAATTATAAAGGATCAATATGAGATGATTATCCTGACAAGTCCGTCGGCTTTTCGCAATTTGCTGATTTTATTAGAAGAAAAAACAGACGTTTCGCGATTAAGATTGGCTTCAATAGGAAGCACAACAACTGCTGAAATTCAGCAATTTAAGATGAATCCTGTGGTTACTGCTTCGATGGCCAACGCTCAAGGAATTTTCGAAGCAATCATAGAAGAAACTAAGAAGAAAATTTAGCCACAAAGGCACAAAGCCACGAAGGAACACAAAATTATCTTTATGAAAACTTAGAGTCTTGGTGTCTTCGTGGCAAGAAAAGAAAGAAAAGAAAAAAGAATTAGCCACTAAGGCACGAGGACGCAAAGAAACACAAAATTATTTTCGTGAAAGCTTAGAGCCTTAGGGTCTTATTGGCAACAAAAACAATATATTATGGCATTTCCAACTACACGTTTGCGCCGTTTGCGCCAGTCGCCGGTTTTGCGGAATATGGTTCGCGAAACAATCCTTACGCGTCACGATCTTGTGATGCCGATGTTTGTTT
>JBAXGL010000143.1:0-6455 GCA_037139375.1 Bacteroidales bacterium
ATAACTAGGCAATAGATTATCCTAAATATCCTTTTAGCAATTTACTTCTTGAGTTTTGACGCAAGCGGCGAATTGCTTTTTCTTTTATTTGACGAACTCGTTCGCGAGTCAATCCAAATTGATCACCAATTTCTTCAAGAGTCATTTCCTGAACACCAATACCGAAGAACATCTTGATAATGTCGCTTTCGCGTTCAGTAAGTGTAGATAATGCACGATCAATCTCTTTAGCTAAGGATTCGTTGATTAAAGCACGATCGGCAATCGGTGAATCATCGTTTATCAATACATCAAGCAGACTATTATCTTCACCTTCTACAAATGGAGCATCCACCGAAATATGACGACCTGAAACTTTCAGCGTATCCGAAATCTTTTCTACAGGAATGTCAAGTTCATCTGCTAACTCTTCGGCTGAAGGTTTTCTCTCGTTTTCTTGCTCAAACTTTGAAAAAGCCTTACTGATTTTATTCAAAGAACCTACTTGATTCAGAGGAAGACGCACAATACGTGATTGTTCGGCCAAAGCTTGAAGAATAGACTGACGAATCCACCACACTGCATAAGAGATAAATTTGAATCCACGTGTTTCATCAAATTTTTCAGCAGCTTTTATAAGCCCCAGATTACCCTCATTGATCAAATCAGGCAGACTTAATCCTTGATTTTGATATTGTTTCGCTACCGAAACCACAAATCGAAGATTAGCACGAGTTAGTTTTTCTAAAGCAATACGATCGCCTTTTTTTATTCTTTGGGCAAGTTCAACCTCCTCTTCAACGGTGATAAGATCTTCGCGACCAATCTCTTGAAGATATTTATCGAGTGAAGCACTCTCTCTGTTTGTAATTGATTTTGTGATCTTAAGTTGTCTCATCTTCAGAAAATTTGGGTGCAAAGATAGGGTTTTTTATCCACATTCTGATGTTAAACTTTAAAAAAGGAAGCATGACTAATAGCATTGCTTCCTTTTTAAAATAACCTATTACTAAAACAACCTAATCAAATTTTTGTTTACCTAAAAAACCAATTTATGTAATATAAATGTATTACTCCGACAAATCTATAGCATAGTAGTTTGTTTTCCCATTTGGATATAAACCAACTACAAACAACACTTTATCAGCACTATTACCATTTAAAATGCTATTTGTCATTTTTTCCACATCGTCAGGGGTTGCCACTTTTTCTTCGTTAATTTTAAGAATAACAAATCCTTTTCTGATGCCTGCCGTTTCAAATTTCCCTTTAGTAATGCCAGTCACTTGTACTCCGAAACTTACGCCTAGTTGCTTTTTCAAATCTTCGGATATTTCTTTGAAGGCAGCGCCAAGCACTTCGATGCCCGAATCTTTGACAACAGAAGTGTTACCATTCTTATTTTTCAATGTCAAAGAAAATTCTTTCTCATCTTTTCCTCTCACAACGGTAATTTTAACCTTATCCCCAGGTCTGTAGCGGCTTATCTGCTCTTGCAGTTCTGACACAGATTTCACTTTGTTACCATTCACAGCTTTTATAACATCACCCGACTTTACACCGGCCTCCATAGCAGCACTTCGTTCACCAACACTCTCAACGTATGCACCTTCGAAGACATTCAGGTTTTTCTCTTTAGCAAAATCGCTATTAATATCTTTGATGCTCACGCCTAACATAGCACGTTGAACCGTACCAAATTGTTTCAGATCAGCCACCACCTTACTCACTATGGAGACTGGTACTGCAAATGAATAACCAGCATAATTACCAGTTTGTGATGCGATTGCCGTGTTAATACCAACGAGTTCACCACGGGTATTGACCAATGCTCCACCACTATTACCAGGATTGACAGCCGCATCGGTTTGGATGAAAGATTCTATCTTCATAGCTCCTGGTTGAGTCGCCATTCCGAGCGTTCGTGCTTTAGCACTCACAATTCCCGCAGTAACGGTAGATGTGAGGTTGAAAGGATTACCTACAGCCAACACCCATTCACCAATTTTCAATTTTTCGGAATCGCCAAAAGGAATTGTTGGGAGATTTTTTTCTTCAATTTTTATCAAAGCAATATCTGTCACAGGGTCTGTCCCTATTAGTTTTGCTTTGAAAGTTCGATTATCATTCAATGTGACATCCAATTCATCAGAATTATCAACCACATGATTATTTGTCACAATAAAACCATCAGGCGAAATAATTACACCTGAGCCAAAACCGACTTGAGGCTGTGGTGTAATTTGTGGTTGCATTCCTCCCCGATCGCCAAAAAAGAAGTTGAAAAACGGATCGGATGATTGACTTACGGTTTTCCGGGCAACAGTTGCTTTAATATGCACAACAGCATGCACAGAACTTTCAGCGGCAACCGTAAAATCAGTTGGGTTGGCTTGAGTAAGTGCAGCACTATTGTAACCCACTGGTTTTGCATACTCATTTGCCGATTGCTGACGATCATTTTGATCTGAAGTCAAGGTGAATGCACCTAACGTAATTCCAGAGCTGAGTGCTGATACTGCAAGCAAACTCAGCCATTGTTTTGCATTTTGTTTCATAAAGAATAAACTTTTAAAGTGATTGGATTAATTGTTAATTCATAATGTTAATTTAACGTCTAAGGTATTAATTTGTTGCGAATTTAGTATAATAAAATCGCCCAAACGACCTTCTTTTAAAACTATTTAACCGATAAAATTGAGTTAAAAAACTTATTAACAAAATAAGAAGATAAGCCATTATGAATATAACAATTTTTAAAAAGCGTCGTCAAAACTTGAAATATTCACCAATTTTGTGTTTTGACAAAACCCTTTATCTACTAAAAAAATTTTAAATTAAGATTTTTATTTAAAAGGAATTCGTTACATTTGCAAAAATAGAGTTTAAAAATTATGTTTTTTGCACACACTACAGCCGTAATCGATCACAATTGTCAAATCGGTGACAATACTAAAATTTGGCATTTCACTCACTTAATGTCTGGGTGCAAAATTGGCGCAGCGTGTGTTTTGGGTCAGAATGTATATATCGCATCAACTGTGGTAATAGGCAATCGGGTAAAAATACAGAACAACGTCTCTCTCTACGATGGAGTCATTTGCGAAGATGACGTATTTCTTGGACCTTCTTGTGTATTCACTAATGTTCTGAATCCTCGGAGTGCAGTCAATCGCAAAGATGAATATTTACCTACCAAAATTGAAAAAGGAGCAACAATAGGAGCTAATTCAACCATTATTTGTGGCCATACTATTGGCAAATATGCTTTTATCGGAGCTGGCTCTGTTATTACAAAAAATATTCCATCATATTCATTATGGACTGGAAATCCTGCTCAACAAAAAGGTTGGGTGAGTGAACATGGTCATAAACTGAATTTTGACGAAACTGGAAAAGCTATTTGCCTAGAGTCTGGCGAAGAATATCTGCTTTCTGAAGGGAATGTGACTCGTTTGAAATAGAAGAAAATCTTTCTATTTCGGTTTTAAATTTCAATCACACCACTATGTTTCAATGGTTTCAATCGAATAAAAACAGTACACCTCCATATATAGGATACCACACTGATATACACTCTCATCTTTTACCTGGCATTGATGATGGCTCAGATAGTGTGGAAGAATCAATCGAACTAATTACTCGCCTACAAGGTCTTGGCATCAATCGCATCGTTACTACTCCACACATTGCAGAATCTGCATTTCCAAACACTATCAAAGAAATCAGCGAAGCAAATGTGTTATTGCAAGAGGCAATGACTAAAGCGGAGGTTCAGATTGATTTTCGATTCTCGGCAGAATATCGACTCGATGATAATTTCAATGAGCATTATCTGAACAATCAACTTATTCCTTTTCCCGACAATTATTTACTGATTGAAAACTCTTATTATCAGGCTTTTTGGGGACTCAATGACCTTATTTTTAGATTAATTATTGATGGATACAAACCTATTTTAGCTCATCCCGAACGTTACAGATATTATCACAACGACCCTGAAGCTTACGATAAAATTCACAACTTAGGGTGTAAATTCCAAGTCAACATTCTTTCTTTAGCTGGGATTTATGGTAAAGATGTTAAGCAGGCTGCATATCATTTGCTCAATGAAGGATACATTGATTTTTTGGCAACAGACGCTCACCACATCAGACATTTGAATGCCATAGAAGAATTTGTGGCGACATCGGAATATTCTAAAATTTTATCGAAAGTAAATCTATTGAATGACTCGATTGGATCATTTCAATAACCAAAACATTCTATTTTTTCAAGGATAATCGACGAAGCGAAGGATTAGTTTTGCTCATGATGCCTACAACAAGCAGAGTCATTACACCACCAAACACAACAGATGGTATTAGACCCATCAATTTGGCCGCAACTCCAGATTCGAAAGATCCAAGTTCATTCGACGATCCAACAAAAATACTATTGACCGAAGCTACCCTACCTCGCATATTGTTTGGAGTATAAAGTTGTAGTATCGTTCCCCGAATGACTACACTAATGTTATCAAAAAAACCACTCATCAAGAGCAAAATTGCTGATAACCAAAAGCTTTGGGAAAGAGCAAAACCAATCATACAAAGTCCAAAACCTGTAACTGCTCCAAAAAGCAACCTTCCACTGTTCTTTGTTGGAGGGTAAAACATTAAATAAGTAGACATAACAATAGCACCCAAAGCAGGACAAGCTCTAAGAAATCCTAATCCTTGTGGACCAACCTGCAATACATCAGATGCAAATACGGGCAACATCGCCACTGCACCGCCAAACAATACAGCAAACATATCCAGCGAAAATGACCCGACTAATTCAGGTGTTTTCATTACAAAATTTATGCCCTCTTTTATTCGTAGAAAAATACCCTCTTCGCCCATTTTCATTTCTAGCGGATTGTGTTCTATTTTCATCAAAAAGACCAATAAATAAGAGCCAAAATAAATCAGAAAAACAGATAAATACGCAATACTAATCCCCCAAAAAGCATAAATTAACCCTCCGATGGCTGGACCCATTACTGCCCCAATATGCCAATTGACGCTACTCCAAGTTGCACCACTAGCATATTGTTCTTTTTTGATCAATTGCCCCATCAATGCAGTATTTGCAGGCATCAATATGCCTCTCGAAAGTCCAGTCAAAAAGATGGTCACAAACATGGGTACAATTCCGAAACGTTCGTACATTTGCAAAGAATCTATACTGAAAAAGAAAAGTATAGCAGACCCAAGCAACAAAATCAATGTCGTATAGCTAATTATTTTCTTTCTATTCCAAAGATCAATATAGTGTCCGGCTATCAATGAAATAGTGATTTGAGGTATCACTTCTACTAAGCCAATCAATCCGAGCCAAAGCACATTCTTTGTCAAAAAATAGATATGCCAGCCAACAATGACCGACTGCATCAACGTAGCCATTGTCATCAGAAAACGGTAACCTAAGAAATATTTGAAATTTTTAATTCTAACAACAGCAAACGCATCATTAGAAAATAGCGCAGTCCACATAGGTGAGATTGAATAAAATTACGTTCTATCGCCTTTCAATTCTAGAGATCAGCATCTTAAAGGTTTCACCATTCTGAGGAAGAAGTATATTTGTAGATGCAGTTTGACGAGTGGACATATTAAAGAAATTATTCTTGAGAAATGCAAAAGCTGAATGTAGCAACAAAGCCGACCTCACAAGCATAGAAAAGTAAGTGCTGTGTTTAGGATAATGTTTTTTGTAGAATATTAAAATAGCTCCATAGAATATCGTGATATACTTTAAGCTGTTTTTTTTTGTACTTTCACCTTTATAGTGAATGATGGTCTCAGGTAAGTAATAATTTTGATAACCAGCTTTGAGTAAGCGATACGACAAATCAATATCCTCACCATACATAAAGAAGTCTTCGTCCAACAAGCCCGATTTTGTAAGTGCATCAGCTCGCAACATCATAAAAGCTCCCGACAGCACATCAACTTTGTGTATCTCGTCCTTATTGAGATAAAGCAACCTATATTTGCCAAAAAAAGGCGATTTTGGGAAAATAGTTGCTAACCCAAACATCTTACTAAATGAGTTCCAGGGTGTCGGCAAGCCTCGTTTCGATTCGGGAAGAAAAACACCATTTCTGTCAATCATCTTCACACCAACGCCTCCGGCATCGGGATGACTAGACATAAACTGACAGACGTTTTGAAGAGTGTCTTCTGCAATGATTGTGTCAGGATTCAATAACAATATAAATTCCCCTTGTGCCACACGAATAGCTTGATTGTTTGCACACGAAAACCCAACATTTTCTTTGTTCCAAATAAATTTTACACCCGGAAATTTCGGCAAAAGGTAACTTTCTGTGTCGTCGGTGGAAGCATTATCAACTACAATAATCTCACTTTCAATATTTTCGCAAGCACGCAGAACAGAGATTAGACACTGCTCTAAATAAAATTTAACGTTGTAGTTGACTATAATTA
>JBAXGL010000144.1:0-6453 GCA_037139375.1 Bacteroidales bacterium
TGACATCACGATACTGTCACCAGACAAAGCAATATTCATCTTTTCATTCAACTGGATCATATTCGACACATTGTAGCGTTTTGCAAAAAGAGAAGATGACACAACGAGTGTAAAGAAGATTAGGATATTCAATCTTTTTTTCATCAAAATACAGAGTTAAAATGAAGACTAGACTTTAAATTATAGAAGAAAGATTTGGTAAATAATAGAAAGAAGAATCCACTGCCAATAAATAGTTGAACAGTGGATTCTAAATTGATTTATTTAATAATAAACGCGATAAACAAAACTCTTGCTTTTTCTAATTGAACACCTGCGTCAACTATTTGAGCTGCAGTTGCTGTTTTTGAATCACGTATTGCAATAGCCGCAGAGATGGCTGTTGTAAAAGCAGTTTTTGCAGTTTGAGGTACCTTCCCAGTTGTAGTGCCAGCCAAAGTAGCTGTATTCAGCGTGTTTGCTGTATTAATGGCATAATGTAATGGAATTGATGCTAAAACTGCATTTTTGTACAATGAAAGGGCATAAGTCGCGGCTTTTGTCTGTCCATCAGTAGCTGCCGCATTTTCTCGCGATGCAGTTGCAGTGATGAGAGCCGATTTAAGATTCGATTGAACCGCAGATGAAATATTTCCATTTGCTGTGCCAACTAAAAGTTGAGTGTTTAACAAAGAATCAGCGACTATGGAATCATTCAAAGTTCTCTTGTCAGCAACATTAGGAATAAATGCTGCACGTGGTGTTGATAGAGATGACATAGCCGTTGTAGCTTGGGTAAAAGTTATTTTTGTTTGAGAAAATGTAGTTTGAGCGGCATTCAGCACTTTCAGATAATTGTTTCTAAGGGCTGAAAGATACTGATTGACATTGTACCCAATTGTACAATTTGTAGCTGTTGCTAGTTGAGTAGCAACATTGCTTCTTGATGTGTTTATATAAGTTGCTGAGTCGCTTGGGATTATTGAAGAGACAAAAGCTAAACGTGCTGTTTGAAGTAGAGCAACAGCTTCTTTTACCTGTCTATCAATCGTAGTAGCAGCATCACGCGTGGCAGTTGCCAGACTTATTGCATTTAGAAATTTAGTTTTATCCTCTGCAATGACATTTTTCACACCTGGTGTACCTCCTGACCCTACAGGAGTAGTGTTGTTTAGGGTTAAACAAGATGTTAATGAGTCATTCAATACTCGTCGGTCACAGATGTTTATTTTACCCCTAAATGCTTTGCCACTCGTTGATAAATATGAATCAGCAATTACTAAATCAGCGATAGTTACCACAGGTAGTTTCTGAACGGCAGAATCAGCTTTTACCAATACCGAATCCACACGCTTCAGATCTTTAAGATAGGCAGCTTTGTAGGCATCGTATGATGTCGATGAAGCTGGAGCAAATTCGTTGATGTTATAACCAACTTTACTGCTGTCCGTAAACAATTTTTCTGAATCTACAAACTTTCGCAACTGTGCCTTATATTCGGCATAAGTTTTTGGTGTTCCTGCGGGAACAGGTTCATCTACATTACAAGAGTTAAATCCACCTGCAAACACCAAGAGTGTGGACAGAATGATTAACCGAGCTGTTTTTTCTATATATTTCATAACAAATTATTTTTATTGAATTAGTAACCTGGATTTTGAGGAATGACCATTTTGTTATTCGTGTCAATTTCCTGTTGTGGGATTGGCAATAATAACCGTTCAATTACAAAACTAGACTGAACCGGAGGCGCAATTTTATTAAACAGTGCATACAGCGTTAACCAGTCAGTAGTGAATATGGCTGTTTTTAGAATGTCTAATGCTTTGTTTGGGTCACCGTATGCACGTCCCATTCGTAATAAATCGAACCAACGATGATTTTCAAAAGCAAGTTCTATTCTACGCTCTTGATACACTGAATCTAATGCTTCTGTTTTTGAATCAAAACTAACATAAGGTTGTACGCCGGCTCTTACTCTTACTTTGTTAACATCAGCTAATGCATCATTAGGGTTGTTACTCTGCGCTAATAGCTCAGCATGTAGTAATAAAACATCTGAATATCTTATTACTGGCCAATCATTTTCTGCTTGAAGTGCTAAAACCATACCTGGATCAATGTATTTTGAGATGTAATATTCAGGTGTACTGGCATTTTTGTACCATACCCTAAAACATGCATCTTTTCGAGTGTCACTTGGGTCGCTGAATTTTGACATAAATTCTGGTGTAGGATTATTATCACCCACTGGTGTTCCAGCTTTTATTATATTCATGGCAGATCCGTCAGGAGCAAAAGTTCCCCAAAATGATGATCCAAGCGAATTGAGTCTGTTGTAGCGAACTGCAAAAATTATTTCAGGATTCATTTCGTTATCCACACTAAACACGTTGGCATAAGCGCTGGTCGCAGTTCCTTTTGTTTGCACTAAACTGCAATATTGAGTGGCTCCAATTACTTCTTCCAATAAGGCTTTTGCTTTTGGCATATCTTCTAAATAACCTTTTTGCATGTAAGCTTTTGCTAATAAAGCTTTTGCTGCCCATTTGGTGACTCGTCCAATATCACTAGTCGAATAAGATGCAGGTAATTGGTTCGCTGCTTTGATAAGGTCTGGGAAAATTATATCATCGTAAATTTCAGCAGCAGGTGAACGACCAATTGTTTTTGCATCTAAAGGTCCAATTACTTTGGTGATTTTAAACATATCGCCCCAAAGATTTACTAAAGTAAAGTAATGGGATGCACGAATAAACAATAATTCACCTTCGTATTGAGCACGTAGAGGCTCTGACGACACATAAGTAGAACCAGCTCCAACCGATGGCAAAACTGCATTCACATTCGATATGTTCTGAAAAAGTTCATACCAATAGTTGTACATAAGTGGCATACTGGTTGGCGGGTTAAAGAACTTCATGAAACAATAGTCAGAACGATCACCCGAACTTGTGCTCACGTAAGCAACACAACTGTTGTCGCTTCTCATTTCGGTGAATTTCCAGTCATCATCCATAACTTTGCACATGCCTTTGTAGCAGCCAATTACTCCTTCACTAATGTGCGTTTGCGTGGTGAAAAAGTTATCTTGAATCAGCATAGATTCTGGTGTGTCGGTGATTAACGAATCGCATCCTGTGAAAGAGCCGATTACCAACCAAGCGAATAATATTTTAATGTAGCTTTTCATATTTCTTATTTATTTAGACCGCTAAATTTACGGTTGAAGTGATTTGTTTGTAGTTAACTATTAGAAATTTATATCTACACCAAGTGTATAAGTTTGATTGAGTGGAAAAACACCTCGTTGATAGCCATCCACTAAAGGAAATGCGCTTGAGTATGGACCTGAATTTCTGCGAGCTTCAGGATTTACTCCTTTGAAGCCAGGCGCCATTAAGTAAAGCAGATTTTCTCCTGAAAAATAGACTCGAAGTTGATTTAAGCCGATTGCTTTCACTTTTCTGAGTGGAACTTTGTATCCCAAAGTGAAATCGCGAAGAGATGCGTAAGAACCGTCTTCTATAGCGTAATCAGTCAACATCAGGTAACCTCCTGATGTATTTGCGGCATAAACAGTCTTCCCATCGCCAGGGAACATCGGACTTACAAATCTGTTGTTCATATAAGCCACATTATTTCTGAGATTTTCATCATACTTCATATTTCCATCCACGATTTTTACGCCCTGAACGCCCTGTATCATGAAGCTCATATCAAAATCTTTATAAGTAAAGGTATTGGTAATGCCCCAAGTGAAATCTGGAAATGGTTTTCCAAGTACCATTCGATCGTCGCTATCAATTTTGTTGTCACCGTTTAAGTTGACAACTTTCAATGCGCCTATTTTTGGAACAAAATATCCGTAATTAAAAGCAACACCATTGGCATCAGTTTTAGCAAGTGCATCGGTCACTTCTTTGAAAGTGGTGTAAACTCCATCGCTTTTGAACCCATAATATTGTATAGAAGGCTGACCAACAATGGCTCTGTAAACTTCAGATTTCTCGCCAAAATTATCGATGTAGCTGTTGTCACCATAGTTTATCAACGTATTTCTATTTGCCGATATGTTTCCAGTTGTTTTCCAAGTAAAGTTTCTTGTGTTAATATTTGAAGTAGAAAGTTCAAGTTCAAGACCTTTATTGTTCACTTTTCCGATATTTTGCCACGAAGTTTGGTGTCCGGTGATATACATAGCAGGTTGTTGGAGGAGTAATTGAATTGTGTTTGAGTTGTAGTATTCTAAGCTGATATTAAGTCTGCTATTGAATAAGCCCAAATCAATTCCATAATTGGCTTCTTGTGTCTGCTCCCAAGTGATATCTGGATTACCGAGGAAATTGTCATTCGATGACATACCTGTGGTTAAAGCACCATTACCTGCACCTAAAGAATAACTGTTTAAGTTAATCTTATTGGCATACGAATATTGTGGAATATTATTATTTCCTGTTAATCCTAAACTGGCGCGGAATTTTAAATTTGATAACCAGTCAAATTGTTTGAGGAATCTTTCTTCTGAAACCCTCCAACCTACAGATCCTGCAGGGAAAGTTCCCCATTTATGACCTTCAGCAAATTTTGAACTTCCATCAGAGCGCAAACTCCCAGAAAAAAGATATTTCCCTTTGTAAGAGTAAGTTACACGCCCAATAAAAGATTGCATAGCTTCTGTATAATATTTTGACGTAATCCCACTGACAGGATTAGCGGCATAAGGATCATCCATTATTAATGTTGATGCATAATTGAATGAAAGCATGTCGTCGTCTAGGAAATTTTGAGCTACAATTTGATTGTACTTATTCCCTGTTTTTTGAATAGTGTATCCAGCCAATAACCCGATGTCGTGATTACCGATTTTTTTGGTGTAGTTTAATGTGTTTTCAGACAACAACTCAGTGTGCAAAGTTGTCTGTCTTTGTAATGTGTTAAACGATGACGCCGATTGAGCATTTGTTTTTTGTTTTTTGTTGTACTCTTTGTACGTAGTATATGCTCCGTTAGCAGTTTTGAATTGCAATCCAGGCAAGATATTGATGGTAATATAGGCATTACTTTGCACCCTATAGTCGTCTGTGAAAATGCTTGTGCGTTCGTTTACCGATACTGGGGTCTGAACTGCAGAACCAGACAATTTTGCCGTTGTCATATCCCAAACTTCATTGTTGTATCCTGTTCCACTAAGAATTACACCGGTAAAGTCAGCAGCTTGGGCATAGTCTCCTGCAATTTTGCCAGTTAATGCTGCTGTAGCTGCATTATGTCTGACAGGTAGCCAAGATGGATAACGGATGTAATCAGTTAAATCGACAGCAGGACTCTGTTTTCTGCTGTATGAAGGCGTGATATTTACGCCAACTGTTACTGTTGGTGATAAATTAATGTCAACTTTCGCTCGTAATGAGTAATTGTCGAAATTACTATACCTCATTACTCCAGCTTCACTTTTGTAATTGCCCGATAAGAAATACTTGATGTCTTTTGTGCCTCCCGATGCGCTCAATTGATAGCTTTGAGATTGACCATGATCTCTCAAACCTTCGGCGAGCCAGTCAGTTGGTTTATCTAAATATTGTGTTTCAAGTAAATACTGAGTTTTTTCAGCAGTTGTGATTAAATTAAAGCCCATATCAGTGACCGGATTGCTCGAAGAGCCTGTTAATCCTGTGACCGCTGGATCTTGCATACGTAATGCTGCATCGTCGTAAAGGCGTTTTGTGTATTGAGTTGTATTTAAAACTTCAGGAACTTTCAAAATGTTACGAATTCCGGAATACATTTTAAAATTGAATTTTGGTTTTGCGGTTGTTCCGCTTTTTGTTGTAACCAAAATAACACCTCCTGCTGCACGCGAACCATACATAGCTGCTGATGCTGCATCTTTGAGTACTTCAATAGATTCCACATCACCCATGCTCACAGATGCCAAACCGTCTGGTATCGGAAATCCATCAACAACGACAAGAGGTGAGACTGCAGCACTGATAGAGCCCATGCCCCGTACACGGATAACAGGAGCTTCGCCAGCTTCGGGGTCAATATTCTGAATCTGTACACCCGCCAATTTCCCTTGTAATGCCTGAGCAACGCTAGAAACTGGGATTTCATCTAGTTTTTCATTTTTCAAAGATGAAACAGCTCCTGTTAAGTGTGATTTCTTCTGAGAACCGTAGCCAATGACTACCATTTCATCCATTTGATGGGTTTCCTCTTGAAGACTGATGTTGATTGTTGTGCTTGCTGCAGTTTTCTCTACCGATCTATAACCAATATAGGAGAAAGATATTACAGACTTATTGTTAGGAGCCTGTATGCTATAATTCCCATTTACATCAGAAATTGTTCCGGTTTGCGACCCTTTTACGATAATGTTAACTCCGATAAGCGGATCTTTGTTTTTGTCTGTTACGGTTCCACTTACTTTCACTTGGGCGTTTGCCCCAGCAATGTTCAAGCAAAAAAGAA
>JBAXGL010000145.1:0-6433 GCA_037139375.1 Bacteroidales bacterium
GTAATTCACGAACTCACCTTTATGAAAGGTTTGTGAGATTTCTTGATCAGAATTTATAAAAGAGCATTATTTCAATAAATCACTTCTCAATTCCTTCGGGGTTTTTCCAATTTTCTTTTGCAAAAAGCGGTTAAAAGAGTTTTGCACATCAAAACCCAACGACTCAGAAACCTCCACGATGGAGAGTTGTGGCTGCATCAACAGACGGTGAGCTGTTTCAAGTCGTGTGTCGTCGAGCATTTGTTGAAATGTGAATCCTTCGTCGGTCAAACGTCGTTGCAGACTGCGCGGTGTGAGATTCATAAGCGATGCAATCAACGACAAATTTGGATTGCTCGATTTCAGTTGTTGGCTAATGTGCTGTTTGGTGTGTTCCGTCCAAATGTTACGTTGCCCTTTCAGCCGTTGAATGTAGGCTTCGTACATCTGCAACGCGTCGGGATTGGCGGTCGGAATTTTCCAACTCAGCATATCTAATGGCAAAACAATGCACAACTCTTGGGCATCGTACTCAATTGGGCACGCAAAATAATCTTCCAACAAATCTCGTTCACCTATTTTTGCATAAGGTGTTTTGATCAAAATAGGCTTTACTTCTCTGCCTAAATATTCGCGCCGACTACGCACCGAAAAACCGATGTTGTGCTCAATCATTTGCCGTGCACCGTTAGGAAAACGCGCTTCCCACGATTTGTTAACACGCGTAATGTGGTGGATACCATTGGAATGAATCTCAAAATCGTAGGTGTTGATTGAGTCAATCAGGCCGATATGTTTTTTAAGGCTTTCGAGTGCGTCGGCGTATGTTTCGCAACTTTGGTAGATTTGACCTAACATGCCGAGAGTAGAAAAAGGTGACTCGAATCCGATTCGCAGACCAATTCGCAGGTCGTTGAGCCGTTGGGTTGTTTTCTCCAGAAATTCGCCTAATTGGGCTGCTGAGATAGTTGTTTCGGTTTTATAGAGCTCATCAGGCTTGATAGAGACATCTTCCAACAAATCCCAGAGGCTATTTCCTTTGTTTTCTATGCTGAATAATATGTTTCGTAATGCAATTCCTTGAATCATTTTTAAAGTGTTTTGTCGTGATTGGATAAAAGTAATACATTTTTTGCGAATACCAATGACTTTATGTCGCGTAATTTTGCCTTCGAATTCAATAGGTAACGAACGTATGAGAAAAGTCATTGTAAGTCTGATTATTAGCGCAGCATTTGTTTCAGCGAATGCACAACAAATCTACTCGTTAGAGGAGTGCCGACAACTGGCGCTCGACAACAACAAAGAGCTGAAAATCGGTCAAGAAAAAATCAAGCAAGAGGAGAGCCAAAAGAAGGCTGCGTTTACCAAATATCTGCCGGATGTCTCTTTCACAGGCACTTATTTGCGAAACAGCGAGAATCTGTCGTTGCTGAACGAAGATGCTCATCTGCCCGTGTTTGTCACCAATGCTGATGGCTCGATGAATCTTCCGTCGTCTATCAAAGGAACAGTAGTGAATGGCACCTGGATGCCAGTCGATAAAACAGGAACGCCCTTCAATCCGACCTTGAATCCCGAGAAAATTGTGTGGAACAACTATGCATTACTGCCGAAAGAGGCTTTGGAATACGATATTCAGAATGTGTTTGCAGGAATTCTGACCGTGACACAGCCGATTTACATGGGCGGAAAAATCACAGCTTATAACCAGATTACAAAATATGCCGAAGAGTTGGCCAAAACCAAGCAAAACACCAACTTGCAGGAAGTCATTCTGAAAACAGATGAGCTTTATTGGCAAGTAGTGTCACTTGTCAACAAGAAAAAATTGGCGCAAAGCTACATCAAACTGTTGGAGAAGATGGACAGCGATGTGTCGAATATGATTCTGTCGGGTGTGGCTACCAAAGCCGATGGTTTGACCATTAAAGTGAAACTCAACGAAGCAGAAACTTCTCTTTCGAAGATTGAAAATGGATTGAGTCTGACACGGATGGCACTTTGTCAAGTGTGCGGAATTTCGTTGCAGACGCAGTTTTCGCTAAAAGACGAAACTACCGAAGCCGAACCGGAGATGACGCTCCCGAAAGCTGACTTATCACTCGCTTATGCGCAACGCTCGGAGCTGAAATCTTTGCAATTAGCGCAACAGATTTACCAAAAGAAAGAGCGTCTCGTGATAGCCGATATGTTGCCACAAGTCTTGCTGACAGGTAATTACATCGTTTCGAATCCGAACAGCTACAACGGCTACGAAAACAAATTTGGTTCGATGTGGAACGTCGGTGTGGCGGTGCGAGTGCCCATTTTCCATTGGGGCGAGAATTTTCATAACCTGAAAGCGGCCAAAAGCGAAACTCGCGTGATGCAGTTGCAGATGGACGAAACCAAAGAGAAAATCGAACTACAAGTGAATCAATCGGTCTATAAGTCAAATGAATCTGCAAAACGACTGATTGCCGCCAAAAAGAACATGGAGCGCGCCGACGAAAATCTACGTTACGCCACGTTGGGTTTCAGTTCGGGTGTGATTCCGACCTCTTCGGTGCTCGAAGCGCAAACGGCCTGGCTATCTGCCTATTCCGAAAAAATTGATTCCGAAATAGATGTTCGCCTTAGTCGCACTTACCTGTCGAAAGCCCTTGGGAAATTACGAATTAAAAATTAAAAATCAAACCCAATATGTACAGACGCAATGCATTGCGTCTCTAACAAATCCAATAAAACATCAAAAAAATGAACACAAAAAAACCTAAAAACAGACTGTTTTGGATATTCATTGTCCTGATTGCATTTATCTCGTTGGTCATCGTAATTGGTTTCGTGATGCTGAAACCACAGGCGACCGTTATACAGGGACAAGTGGAGGCGACCGAGATTCGTATTTCGGGTAAAGTGCCGGGACGCATTCTTTCGTATAAATACAACGAGGGCGAAAAAGTGCAGAAAGGCGATACGCTCGTGTGGCTCGATTCTCCTGAAGTGCTGGCGAAATTGTCGCAAGCCGAAGCCGCCGAAGCCGCTGCCAATGCCCAAAACCTGAAAGCGATAAAAGGTGCCCGCAGCGAACAAATCACCGCAGCCTACGAAATGTGGCAGAAAGCAGTTGCCGGACGCGAGATTGCGAAGAAATCGTATGACCGCATGCAGGAGCTTTTCTCAAAAGGTGTGGTAGCCGAGCAAAAACGCGACGAAGCCGAAGCCAACTACAAAGCGATGGTGGCGACCGAAAAAGCGGCCAAATCACAATACGATATGGCGAAAAACGGAGCCGAACGTGAAGACAAAATGGCAGCCGTTGCACTGCTCGACCGTGCGAAGGGCGCTGTTGCCGAAGTGGAATCGTACAGCAAAGAGACCTACCTCGTTTCACCAATCGATGGAGAAATTTCGGAGCGTTATCCGAAAGTGGGAGAGTTGGTCGGTTCGGGTGCTCCGATTATGAATCTGGTGGATTTGATCGACAGTTGGGTAACCCTCAATGTGCGTGAAGATTTGCTGGTGAACTTCAAAATGGGAGCGGAGTTTACCGCCAAAGTGCCTGCCCTGGGTAATCGTGAAGTGAAACTCAAAGTGACCTTTTTGAAAGATATGGGCAGCTATGCTGTCTGGAAATCGACTAAAGTGACTGGTCAATACGATGCCAAAACGTTCGAAGTTCGCGCCCGTCCGGTTGAGAAAGTAAGCGATTTGCGCCCCGGAATGTCGGTGGTGGTAATTGAGTAATTGAGTAAACAAGTTGACAAGTAAACCCAGCAAACAAAAGACTGAAGGCCTTACATATCCTAGCTCAGAGCAACGCTTTGTGAAAATTTAATGAATAAATAATTAAATAACGTTCATAAAAAATAGCTCTGCGGCTCTCAGCGTAACCTTCGCGTTCTCTGTGTTTAAACAAATAATCAATGATAAAAATCTCATCCATATACGCATTTCAGCAGGTTTTCCTCCGCGAATGCCGTCGCTTGGTGTCGAAACCGATTTACCTCTTTTCGATTATCGTTGCGCCGCTGTTTTGCTACTTCTTTTTCACTTCGCTGATGAAAAACGGGTTGCCAACTAATTTGCCAATTGCGGTAGTTGATTTGGACAAAACGTCCACGTCGCGCAACACCGTTCGGCAGTTAGATGCCTTTCCTCAGACGGAAGTGGTGATGAATGCCTCGAATTTTGCCGAAGCCAGAACGCAGCTACAGGAGGGAAGCGTTTATGCCGTGTTTGTGATTCCGCATCACTTTATGCGCGATATTCTGAACGGCGTTCAACCCAAAATCACCTTTTACACCAACAACACCTATTTCATTGCCGGGGCGTTGGTTTTTCGTGATATGAAGACCGTTTCGGTGCTGATGTCCGGAGCCGTTGGGCGGCAGGTGGGTTTGGCGAAAGGGCAGAATCCGAAACAACTGTTGGCACAACTTCAACCCATTGTGGTGGATGCGCATCCCATTGGCAATCCGTGGCTCAACTACTCCGTTTACCTCAATAATATGCTCTTGCCGGGCATACTGCAACTGATGATTATTCTGCTCACCGTCTATTCCATCGGGATAGAAATCAAGGAACAAACGGCTAAGCAGTGGTTGGCTGTGAGCAACAACTCCATTCTGATTGCTACGTTTGGAAAGCTTTTGCCACAGACGCTGCTCTTTTCGATGATGGGCATTCTGTTTCAGATTCTGCTCTATGGTTATCTCCATTTCCCGCTTAATAGTGGTCTGATGCCGATGTTGTTCGCTGTGTTGCTGTTTGTGATTTCCGCTCAGTCGTTGGGTGTATTTATGATTAGCGTGTTGCCTACGTTGCGGCTCGGAATGAGTTTTGCCAGTCTCATTGGGGTGATTTCGTTTTCGATAGCCGGATTTTCGTATCCGGTGTTTGCGATGCACCCGTCGTTACAGTGGGTAAGTCATCTTTTTCCGTTGCGCCACTATTTCCTGATTTATGTCGATCAGGCATTGAACGGCTATTCGCTTTACTATTCTCGCATGGAATATATGGCGTTGATGCTCTTTGTGCTGGCACCCATTCCGCTGGCATACCGATTAAAGCATTCGCTGAAGCACCGGGAGTATAAAATGTAAAACCTCTTTTTCGTGTCTTTTGCGTCCTCGTGGCAAAACAAAAAAATAATGAAACAAAACCGCTTATTACAATTTTTGATCACCGTGGTTTCCGATCTTTTTTCGGTGGCCTTCAAAGAGCTGAAGAGTGTTTTCAGCGATGCGGGTGTGATTATTTTCTTCATTGTGGTTCCGTTGGCCTACCCGATGCTCTATGCGTTTATCTATAATAATGAAGTGGTGCGCGAAGTGCCGATGGTGGTGGTGGACGAAAATCAGTCGGCAGAGAGCCGCGATTTCATCCGCCGGATGGACGCTGCCCCCGATCTACACGTAGTTTCGCATTGTGCCGATATCAACGAAGCCAAAGAGCAACTGCGCCTGAAAAACGCCTACGGCGTGCTACTGATTCCCGAATCGTTCAGTCGCAACATCGCCACCGGACGACAAAGCGTGGTGTCGCTCTACAGCGATATGAGCAGTCTTCTTTTCTACAAGGCGATGCTCATCACTGCCTCAGAGGTGTCGCTTGATATGGGTAAAAAGATACGCGTCAGCCAGCAGCAACTCCTCACTGAAGAACAGAGCATGCGTCAAACAACGCCTGTGCGCTACGAATCGGTGGCGATGTACAATCCGCAGAGCGGTTTTGCTTCGTTCCTCGTGCCCGCTATTCTGGTGCTTTTGCTGCAACAGACGCTGTTGCTCGGTGTGGGAATGCTCACCGGAACACGTCGCAACCCCTCTAACCACACGTTCCCGATTGAATTCGAGCACAAACGATTCATCGGAACGTTTCGCATCGTGGCGGGCAAAGCGTTTACCTATTTGATCATTTATGCTGTGATGTGCGTGTGGGTGTTGCGCATCGTGCCGTCTATCTTTAGCTTCCCGATGATTGGTCACCCGACGGATCTGATGCTCTTTTTGTTGCCCTACCTGTTGGCGGCCATCTTTTTTGCCATCACGTTGTCGGGCTTGGTACGCGACCGCGAAACGCCGATGTTGCTGTTTGTTTTCACCTCCGTGCCGTTGATTTTCCTTTCGGGTGTATCGTGGCCGCAGGCGGCAATTCCGGAGGGATGGCGTTGGTTTTCGTACCTCTTTCCATCGACGTTTGGCGTGCAGGGATTCCTCAAAATCAACACCATGGGAGCCGACTTCTGGCAGGTGAAGACCGAATACCTCGCGCTGTGGTTGCAGACCGCAGTCTATTTTGGAACCGCATGCCTTACGTATCACTATTTCTTAAAAAAATAGGGTGCTCGAGCGTAGCATAAATCATATTAAACCAATAATGCAACTTGCTAATTATAGCAAATTGCATTATTGGTTTTGTGACCGCGCCAGGATTCAAACCTGGAACCTTCTGATCCGTAGTCAGATAC
>JBAXGL010000146.1:0-6377 GCA_037139375.1 Bacteroidales bacterium
GTGGCAGCTTCCAGTTCGCTGATTCGAAATGAGATACGTAAAACAAAAAGTGGAGAGGCAATGCCTGTGCCGTTGGGTTACGAGCCTTTTATGGATATTCAATATGGCAATCCCGATTTTGTGGTAAATGCGGTACAATACCTTGCTGGTGATGAGGCCAAAGTGGCTCTGCATTCACGCCAGTTTGTGCTCCGATTGCTTGATAAAACGCGCATCACCGAGCAACTGACAATGATTCAAAGTCTGGTGACACTATTGCCATTAATTCTGCTAAGCTTGTTGGTGGGTGGTGTGTTTTGGTGGCGCAAATTAAGATTCTCTTCAAATAAATCAACCCAATGATGCTGTAACTCAAAATCAGTAAACTGATAACCTGAGTACAGGATAAGAGTTTATTATATAATTTTATAACTGCTTTAAAATAAGGTCGCTCGGCTTTGCCGCTAGGTTTCCCAAGAACCAACGGTCAACGTAGTTAATAAGGTTTAAATTAGACTCATTAATACGGCTACTAAGGTTGGGAAAGTTAGCAAATAAGGTTTTAACCTTAGTAGGAAAACGAAATACATATGTATCTCAACCTTATTACCTTATTGATGGCATTAATTATCAATAATTTATATGTTTTCTTATCCCGAACTTAGGTTGATATATCTACATTATATGGTTCATATAAACTCATAAAAAAAGCAACCTATAAAGTTGCTTTTTTTTAGTTTCAATGCCTTGTCACAAGTTATTTGTAATTTGCGAAATTTTATCTGTTAATCATTCATCGACAATAGCAATTCTTCGTTGTTCGATGTTTTTTCCATTCTATCTTTGATGAACTCCATGGCTTCATTCGAGTTCATATCCGATAAATAACGACGAAGAATCCACATTCGATTCAATGTGTCTCGATCAAGAAGCAAATCGTCGCGACGGGTACTCGATGCTGTGATGTCGACAGCAGGGAAGATTCGGCGATTCGACAGTTTTCGGTCGAGTTGAAGTTCCATATTTCCTGTTCCTTTGAATTCTTCGAAAATCACCTCATCCATTTTTGAGCCAGTTTCGGTCAGAGCAGTTGCAATAATCGTGAGGCTTCCACCATTCTCGATGTTACGAGCAGCACCAAAGAATCGTTTAGGTTTGTGCAGTGCATTTGCATCCACACCACCCGACAGCACTTTACCAGAAGCCGGAGAAACAGTATTATAGGCACGAGCCAGACGAGTGATGGAGTCGAGCAGAATAACTACGTCGTGACCACATTCTACCATTCGCTTGGCTTTTTCGAGCACGATACTCGCAATTTTCACATGGCGTTCAGCTGGTTCGTCGAAGGTCGATGAAATAACCTCTGCGCGTACATTGCGAGCCATGTCGGTAACTTCTTCAGGTCGTTCGTCGATGAGTAGAATAATCATGTAAACTTCAGGATGATTCTCTGCAATGGCGTTGGCAATGTCTTTCAGCAAAATAGTTTTACCCGTTTTGGGCTGAGCCACAATTAAACCGCGTTGACCTTTACCAATAGGGGAGAACATATCTACCACACGCATCGAAAGATTATCACGATGTCCTCGGCAGAGTTTAAATTTCTGGTCTGGAAAAAGTGGTGTGAGGAATTCGAATGGAATTCTGTCGCGTACATATTCTGGAGAACGACCGTTTATTTTTTCAACTTTGACGAGAGGGAAATATTTTTCACCTTCTTTGGGTGGACGAATAGATCCTTCTACTAAGTCGCCTGTTTTCAGACCAAAAAGTCGAATTTGAGATTGAGAAACATAGACATCATCAGGTGAAGTGAGGAAGTTGTAGTCGGCTGAACGAAGAAATCCGTAGCCATCAGGCATGATTTCCAGTACTCCGTTACCGATAAGAATTCCTTCAAACTCGTAAGGCTTTTCGTGAGTGTGTTTGCCATTTACAAACCGTGGACGATTGATGCGATTATCCGGTGAGAGCTGTGGTTGCGGGTCTTGAGCTGCTTCAACGATTTCTGTATCTGGTGAAGCCGTTTCAATACCTTCGTTTTGAATTGTAGAAGTCTCCACTTCCTCTACTTCCGTTTCGTATGAAGGAATCTCAGGAAGAATGGGTCTCTCTTCAGCGTGTTGGAAAGGACGGTGAACGACGATATCTTTTTTGTTATTGATATATTCCGATAATTTTGGAGAAGCAAATGGTTTTTCTTCAACCAGAATAGGTTTTGATATTTCAGGTTTGAAAGGAGAACTTTGTTTTTGAGGGAGTCCTTTAGGAGTATTATTTTTAGCAACAATGTGAGGCTTTTTTTCGTCACTCGAAGTCACTCTAACATCTACTTTAGGAATAGAAATTCGACTTCTGCGTTTTTTCTCATCAGATCCTTCATTTGAAGACGTGGATTTCTCTTTTGAGTCTGGAATAATAACCTTTTCTAGTGGTACATTTGATAAAATTCGACTCACTAATTCATCTTTTTTGAGTGTATCGACACGTTTTATGCCCATTTCTTTGGCAATGGTTTTCAATTCAGATAAAACCTTGTTGTTTAGTTCTTCGGATGTATGCATTGAATTTCTAATAAGTTCTCTTTTGATTATAAAACATCGGATTATGGACTCTAAAACTTAAATTTCTGGGATATAAATGACTGATATTATAAGAATGCAGCAACACAAAGGAGCGTGCTGATGTGTTTGTTGTACGAACAGAAGTTATAAATTTTGGATTTCCAAGATACAATTAGCTTGGTATGGCTTAGTTTAATGATACTCTAATAAAATGATGTTGGATTTATGAACTCGGAATGTTAGGTCTAACACGTTCAGTGGTAAATCGACACAAAGGTAAAATATTTTTTGAATAATAGCATAAAATCTATTTTTTTTGCAATAATTTTTCAATAAAGAATTAGATTTATTATCGTTTATTATATCTTTGTCTCAAACTCGATTGTTTCAGCTCCTTTATTATAGACAGTTATCCATTAAACTTTTTAAAAATATATTATGAAAGGAATCATTCTTGCAGGAGGAAGTGCAACACGACTTTATCCTTTATCGAAAGCAATTTCGAAACAAATTATGCCGGTTTATGACAAGCCGATGATTTATTACCCTCTTTCGACTTTGATGTTGGCAGGTATTCGTGAAGTGCTAATCATTTCTACGCCTCGTGATTTACCGATGTTTCGAGATTTGTTGGGAACAGGCGAGGAGTTGGGCATGAGCTTTTCGTACAAAATTCAAGATGCACCGAATGGCTTGGCTGAAGCATTTTTGTTGGGCGAAGAATTTCTGGCAGGAGAAGCTGGTTGCTTGATTTTAGGAGATAATATGTTTTATGGACAAGGATTTTCGTCGATGTTGAAGCGTGCAGCAGCTATTCAAAGTGGTGCGTGTATTTTTGGCTATTATGTAAAAGATCCACGAGCGTATGGTGTTGCTGAGTTTGATTCTAACAATAAGGTGGTCAGCCTCGAAGAGAAACCTGAACATCCGAAATCAAACTATGCTGTCCCTGGATTGTACTTCTACGGAACGGATGTGGTGGCTAAAGCTAAAAGTTTGAAACCATCGGTACGTGGCGAGTTAGAAATAACGGATTTGAATCGTTTGTATTTGGAAGAAGGTACATTGAAAGTTGAGCTTTTTGGTCGTGGTTTTGCTTGGTTAGACACTGGTAATTGCGACAGTTTATTGGAGGCATCTAATTTTGTGGAAACTATTCAAAGTCGACAAGGATTCTATGTGTCGTGCATCGAAGAAATTGCATGGCGTAATGGCTGGATTGATAATGATCAGTTGAAAGTGTTAGGCAAAGCACTCGATAAAACAGCTTATGGCGTCTATTTATTGGGACTTTTAAAGGAAGAAATTTAAGATAAACAGTTCATAAAAACGGCACAATTCTGAAGAGAGTTGTGCCGTTTTTTTATTTCGTTATTTCTTCATTTACTTTAGCTTCGATAGTGTTCATCCACTGCCAGAGACTCACCGATTCGGGCGATGAGTTGTCGATACGCAAATCGCCTGTTTGCTTGAGCATGATTCTTTTGTATCTCTTTGCGGTGGAGTCGTACACAAACTCACAATACTTGTTTAATCCGGCATCAGCCATCTCCATCACAGGTTCTGATAAAGTACCTTTTGCGGCGTTCGACATTTGTGCTATTTTCGTCGAGAGTTCACTTTTGTCTATCGTATAAGCAAGTTTTTTACAATTAAATAGATTCGAGTTGATAGATTCAAATTTGATGTTGTTGGTTGAGTCTACAGTATTCCAACTTTGTGGCTTGTTGTAGTAATAGATGGAGCCAATAGAATCGATATACCATCCCATGTGAGTGTAACCCCATGCAAAATTGATATATTCTTTTTCAAACAGCACTTTTTGCTTCGAGAAATCGATACTGTCGGTTTTAGTACAACCGATAGCGGTGAAAAAAAACAGTAGCAGTGTGAATTTGAGTGGTTTTTGCATCATGGCGGTTCGTTGTATAGGTGTATGACGGCGGATAAACCGTTAATGCTGCTTGCGTTCACCAAACAAATGGAATAAGCCTGTATTTGATTGAATTAGTGTGCTCTTCATTGAGCAGACGTTCTTCGCTAATAATTCTTTCCACCAATAATAGTGAAAGCAATATACCTATGCCGAACCCAAAAGCCGAACCCATTAACATTGGAGAACCTACGAAAAATAGAACACCACCTAAATATATTGGATGGCGAACAATAGAATAAACTCCGTTAGCGACAACTTGATGTCTTCTCTCATGCTGATTACGAACCAACGACGAAAGAACGGAGTTCTCTTTGCAAGCATTGAAAATCAAGTAAAATGAGTAGCATAACCCAATAGCACCGAGAGTTTTCACCCAGTAAGGTAAACAACTCCACCCAAATTGCTTAACATCGATTGGCATGATGATAATCCAGAGTATAAATCCAAAAATCAGACCATACTCCACGTATTTATCTCTATTGCTTTGAGCATTTAATATAGGCTTTTTGAAACAATTTGCGAGTATTTGAGGGTTGTTTCGATAAAGATAGAGTAGTGTTCTGAAACACAATACCGTAACCCAACCTGAAACCATCCATCCTTCTGCCCATCGTATGTCGCCTGACAATACTAAAATCAAAATGGGCAACAAAAGAATATAGATTGCGGTCAAACGCATCTTTGTGGAAGTGATTATTTGGCTTGGTGCTTTCATCGGTAAGTGTTGCGATTTCAAAAATGAATGAACAAAGATAACCGATTTTGGGATTTTATTTAATAAAAAAGGTGCAATTCTTCTATTGAGAACAACACCTCTTTCAAACTGATTTCAGCAGACTAATTACTGTTTATATGGTCCACAAAATTCCAAGATAAGAACTGGTATAGCTTTCGTTTAGCAAGCTGTGACCAACAGAAAAGATAAAGTGAGTTTTTTCGGAAAAATTAATTGAACCCCCAACATTGAACACAAATTATAATTTCTCTAAATTTTTATTTCGAGCATAGCCAAACAGTTTTTTCTTTTTGATGTGTTCGAATACCTCTTTCGGCACGTTATTTGCAAAACTGTCGTCGCCTTCTTCTATTTGTTGCGAAACCTCGAGCGAGTTTATTTCCAGCATATCTTTCGAAATTGTTTTTAGTATCAGAATCTTTTTTGTGGTGTTCAGGTATTGCCACAGCAATCGGTTTTCTTCGGAGAAATGTGAATCGTCGGGATATTTCACTTCCCCGGATTGTGCATCCATATAAGGGTAGAGGTAAACCTTCACGTTCTCCTGAAACAGAGCACCCAACGACTCGAGCAATCCACCACGCAGGTCGCTGTAGTTTGAGTTGTCGAGAATTTTGTCGAACGTAGGCATGCCAATCACCAAACGCAGTTTAATCATCTTAAACTGTGCAAAATAGTTCACCAGTTTGAAGAAGCGTGTGAAACAAGAGATCATCACACTTTGTCCCATCATGTTGAGCAAATCTACACGATGAAGAAAATCTTTTTCGTCAACTTTCTCGTTTTGCATCAACGAGTTGAGCGAGATTTCGCAAAAAGCAATCGTATTGTCGGGAGTGTAATCTTCATCTTGCTTGAAAATAGCCAAACTGTCGTTGATAAATTCCATTCCTAAGTTGTTGATAGGACGGAAATTACCTCTGAGCAACATCACATTCTTTTTGTAGAGCATATCGCTCGGCTGCTGCACTTTCCCCGTTTCGTCGAACATGATGGCAGGTGTCATGTTGTTGCTCACAAGCATCAGGTTCAGAATTCGGTTATCAACCCACGTCATATCCGGACCTTCTACATAGATGTAATCTACCTCTACACGATCGATGTCGAGGTTGTCGAGCAGCGATAGCAAAATTTTGCGTGGGTCATCCCATTCAAATAG
>JBAXGL010000147.1:0-6375 GCA_037139375.1 Bacteroidales bacterium
AAAGTCCGTCTAATTTTTAATTTAAAAAGCGACAATTACCTTGACACCTATCGCTCAATGTGGGTACTCACATTTTGTGTATTTATCCAGAACGATAAAGTTGTTTGATTCGGCAACTGTTTTTTAATCGGTCATTGATTAGTTCCAAGTATCTATTTTCACTGAGGAAATTTGTTTTAAATAAAGTTCCGTTTGAATTTTTCGTGATTTTGAATGTTGCTTTGAATGTCTTCCGCGTCCCAAATTTGCAACTCCCAAGGAAAATAAAAGTTACTCTTGTTTTTAAAGTAAATATGCAAGCCGCGATAGCCTTCTTTATCGCGCAAATACCAGTTTTTTAGGTTCAATTCATCTTGCCAATCATCTAGCAAATCCATGACAGATTTTATTTCATCGTCCGTTAAGATAATACGGACACCAAAAATATCATTAAGCCAGTTATTGACGGGGTATTGATCTTCACGGGTTGAGAAACGCTCAATCTTGTCATCAATACTTTCTCGAGTTTTCACGCGGTAAAAATACTTGATGTTGATGTTCGCCGTCATCAGGTAATCATTGATGCTCTCGTGCAAAGTCAGGCGATACTTGTAAATGTGTGGCACAGGTACATGCGTGATAATTCTGGAGAGGTTGATTTTTTCGATTTTCCCTGTTTCAAAATAATCATTTGAAAACTCACGATGCAACCGATTGATTTCACTGACGAGCTGCTTTACTTGGCTGATTTTATCCATGTTATTTTTCCACAATCTCAAGAGGTTTGGGAAAACTCAACAACAAATTCCGATAATATTCATATTGCTGTTGGCGCAATTCAATTTCACGCGGTAAGTCTTCGGTGATTGAGTTAGTTAATGCGTCAAATTTATCTAAAATCAAAACGATGCGCTCTTGTTCAGTAATAGGTGGAAATTTTCTTTACAGTTGGGAACCGTTAGTTCAGGTATTCCTGCGTCTGCTCCTCCCATTGCGGTCATATCTAAGATGTAATTCAAGTATCTCGTTAAAATGATTTTTTTATTTGGCACTAGTGTTATTAAACGAATAATCGGGGTGAGTTTACCTTCTCTGACCGTGTGATACCCAAATTTTGCGCCTCTGGCTGAAATGGTTACTGCATCACTTTCAATCTTGTACCGATTTGTGAAATCGTATAATCCCTTATCTCCAGTCGCATTAGCGTAAATTGGATAAGGAAATTCATCAGTTGGCTCGGTTTGGTCTTTTATATAATATTCTGGCAAATCACCGCCAGCTAAAATGGTTGAACAAACTTCATTCAATGCTTTCCATTCAACTTCGCTTTCTTCAAACGTGAATAACTGGTCACGATAGTAGTTATATTGTTTTTTTCTGGCGGTAAGTTCGGTAAATGTGTCCAAAATGCGGACGATTTCAGCTTGTACGTTGAGTGGTGGGTGTGGGATTTTAATGCTGTTTAAATTTTTTTGATTTAATTTCGGTTGTGCAGCACCTGAAATATAAAAATTTAAGTCAATATTGTTTAAATAGAATTCAACAAATCTACGTTGGGCATAAGTGTTGAATTTTAATACATGGGCGTGATTATTTACCCAGCTTCGCCCATTGATACTAAATGCTATTGATGTACTTCGTGCAACCAAGTTTGCGCCATCTTCTGAAACAAGCAAGAAATTACCATCAAAAATATAACCTTTCACATAGTCAACAATTCCCGATGCTCCGTAATATCGAATTTCACCAGACTCTCTTAAACCACTTGTTATTGGTTTTCGCATCGAATCAAGATTTTCTGCCACCTCACCTAAAGGCTTCCATTTCAACTCAACGCCTTCAAGCAGTTTTTCCATAAAGTTAAAATTATTCATGGCTATAGCTCCTCGATTTTAAATTCACTATAACCTTCATAATAATAACTCACATCAATCCCTTTCATAAACAACGCACGGTCATCAATTTCATGGGTGAGTGCTTGCTTGAGCAGGACTTTAATTTCAATGTCTTTCACCACACTGCGTTGCATTGCTGATAAGTAATCCTCTTTATTTACTAAATTCCAATCGACCACTTGTTTGATTTCTGTTTTGAGTATGAGGTCAAGCCAAATACGGGTAGCGCGTCCGTTTCCCTCACGAAAAGGGTGAGCAATGTTCATTTCGACATATTTTTCGATGATTTCGTCAAAACTGCTTTGTGGCATGTTGTCGATATGCTCTAGCGATTGCTTTAAATACATTAATGGTGCAAAACGAAAATTACCTTTAGCGATATTCACGTCACGAATTTTGCCAGCAAAGTCATAAATATCTTCAAACAAATAGGCATGAATAAAAGAAAGTCCCGCGAATGTGCCGACTTCTACGTTGTTAATATCACCAGAATCAAAAAGATGTTTGGCTTTTTGCTTGCTGATTTTTTCTTCAGCTTTTGCTAGTTCAACTTGATGCGTGATGTTTAATTTGTTTTCTAAAATCATGCGGCATCTCCCTCAATCTCCGCAATAATGGCATCAATATCGGTGCGTAATTTATCAATCTTTTTTACGGTGATTTTTAATTCAGCATTTAGCTTGGTAATGTCTATGACTTCGCGTGTGTCTTTGGCTTCAACGTAAGAACTCACTGACAAATTGTAGTCGTTGGTAGCTATTACGCTGTTTTCCACTGATTTAGCAAAATGGTCATTATCGTTTTTGCTATCAAATACTTCCATAATTTGAGCAATGTGTTCTTTGGTAAGCGTATTGTTATTAGTTTCCTTTTTAAATAATGCACTTGCATCAATAAACTGAGTTTTATTGTCTGCTTTGTGTTTGGAAAGCACCAAAATGTTGACGGCAATCGAAGTGCCAAAAAATAAGTTTGGAGCTAAAGAAATAACGGTTTCGATGTAGTTATTATCTATCAAATACTGACGAATTTTTTGCTCTGCACCACCACGATAAAAAATACCTGGAAAGCAAACAATAGCTGCACGTCCTTTGGCGGATAAATAACTCAGTGCGTGCAACACAAAAGCAAAATCGGCTTTTGATTTTGGTGCTAATACACCAGCAGGCGCAAAACGTTCATCATTTATCAAGGTTGGGTCGTCGTTGCCAATCCAATTAACCGAATAAGGGGGATTAGACACAATCGCATCAAAGGGTTTTTCGTCACCAAAATGCGAATCTAACAGGGTGTTACCTAATGCGATATTAAACTTGTCGTAGTTAATGTTATGCAGAAACATATTCATACGCGCAAAGTTATAGGTAGGTGGTTGATTTCTTGACCAAAAAAACCTTCTTTAATGACGTGAGTATCAAAATGTTTTTTAGCTTGCAACAACAACGAACTTGAACCTGTCGCTGGGTCGTAAATTTTATTAACAGTTTTTTGCTTGTGCATGGCAAGCTGTGCAATCAGCTTGGACACGTTTTGTGGTGTGAAAAATTCGCCCACTGACTTACCTGCATTAGCGGCATAGTTAGAAATTAAAAACTCGTAGGCATAACCAAACAAGTCGATTTTGTTTTCGTGGAACTTGCCAAAATTAAGTTTTTCTACGCCTTTAAGTACGGTGGCTAAACGAGTATTTTTGTCGGAAAAGGTGTTGCCTAGGCGATTACTGGTGGTATCAAAATCGGCAAACAAGCCTTTAATATCCATCTCGGATGGGTAGCCATTGGCGGAGCTTTCAATGGCGGAAAATATAGCGGCTAAATCAGTATTCAAGTTTTCGTTTGTATTGGCACTGGCAGCAACATTCACAAACAGTTGGCTTGGGTAGATGAAATAGCCTTTGGTTTTAATGGTATCGTCTTTGATTTCTGGGCTGATAACATCGTCTGGGAGCGCGGTATAATTAACATTTTCATCACCGTCTTCAATGTAACTGGCAAAGTTTTCGCTAATAAACCGATAGAACAAAGTACCTAAAACATACTGCTTAAAATCCCAGCCATCTACTACGCCACGAACCTCATTAGCAATTTGCCAAATTTGGCGTTGTAGTTCGGCACGTTGTTGGATACTTGTCATTGTGAAAATCCTTTTTAAATCCTTTTTAAATCATTTTTAAATAGTTTAAGCGTTACGTCCTTTACCAAATGGCAAAGAAAAACAGTTTTATATCAATTTCTTTAATCATCAAACATCGATGACTTTTTAAACAAATGTTCAAATGTGGCGTAAATAGTTTCGCGCGGTTCTATTTAGGCGACGACAACGCGGTTCTCTATTGGCTTCACGCACTTTTCAGGTTGTCCTTTATGACCCGCCACAAGGTAAAGCTCGTCACATTCCACTTCACCAAATAGCATTACCAACTCTTTTTTTTATCAATCCCTGCTCGTAAATGTTCCGTCATGAATTGTAAATCATCTTTGTTTAAATCCAATTCGCGGACTATTTCTTGCCAACGTAGCGTTCTAATCGCTTCATAGCATTGCGCTTCGATGACTAACTGATGATTGTTATAATTTTATTTTCCATCTATTCGGTTTAACAAAAAGACCTTGGAATCCATATAGGGTCTAAAACTATTGCTAAGTCGATTTCAAAGAAAGTTTATTGTTAATTATTTGCTGATAGTTTTTGAAGTGATTACGATTTTTTACTTTTTAATTTCTTTTTGCAATCTTCCAAAACTCGAATGGCATCATTTAATTGCAACTCTGCAATATCAGCAAGAACCTGTTCAGTAAAACTCGAAATATCGCCTAAAGGCATCAATTCTGGCTCACCATTGCTTTCTGGTAATCCCTTCGCTTTCATAATTTCAGCTTTAATCTGAGCCACCGATAAGTTTTGATTCAGTGCTATTTGATACAGGTTATTGGCAATATCTGAATTACTTGGAGATGAAATCAAATAACAAGAAGATAAAGAAATACCTGTTGTGTCTTTATTCTGAAAGAATTTTGCGTAATTCATTAGGCGGTTTCTTACTTGAAAACCGTCATCGCAAATTGAGATAACAGATTTTACCCAATCACCAAATTCATTATTGGACGTAAATCTGTTACGAGCCTCAAGTAAAATTAAACCCTTCATCATGTGAGCTTGACTGTCAATTGCTACATAACGATTTGCGAGTTCATCTAAACCAAGGTCTTCTAGCCTTGTTTTGTCTAAGGATTGAATAAAATTATTTTCAAGAGTTTCTAAATCATTTTTATTTTTTTTCAGCTTAAATGCCATTTAAAATTTCCTCACACAAAGAGTTTATTTCGTTACTAGCTTTTTCATTTGAAAGTTCAATAACGCCATATCCAGTACCTAAAGCATCTCTATATACTTTTCTTTCGCAGATTATTGTTTTTAAAAGAGTGATTCCTTTTACTTCTGCAAGACACGTTTGTGCGTCGCTGATTTCAGTAATACTTGGATTGGTAGGTGACTGAGTTAAGACACAAAATGCTTTCATATTTTCATTGATTTCTTGAGCAGTAGAAATCAATTTTTCCATTTTTAAAATTGTATTTAAATCTGCTTGCGATGGACGGCATGGTGTTATACAAATGTCTGCTGCAAGTAACCCTGTCCTCAACTCAATAGAATCCCTACCCTGTGAATCGACGATAACATATTCATATCGTTTAGATAAATCGAGCAATGATTGTTTGATATTGTCGAACTTACTCATACACTCTAACTTTGGAAGATTGGTTTCGCATCGTTCACTAAACCAGTCGGAGCTTGTACCTTGACGGTCTGCATCAACAAGAATCACATCTTTATCGTGAGCAGCCAGAAAAGTGACAATGTTCGTAGCCAAAGTTGATTTACCCACACCGCCTTTTTCTGAGCCAATAAGAATAATCATGCTGATAAATGGTTGAATTGAGTTTTAATGCAGTAACTGTAGTTTTTAAACTAACTCCTGTCAATAATTCAAGTGAGGCGCGTGATATTTGGAAATGTATTTGAAGTAATTTCAAGGCGAATTCTCGGAATACAGAATTCCACAACCCAACGCCCGTCCATGTTCTATTTTTCGGAACTAGCTCTAAAATAAACCACTAAAGCATGAATTTCTTTTAGTCATAGCAACCAAACGTTAAGCCGTTTAGTTGCCATTACGGGTGAGTTATAGGTATTTGTTGTTATTCCTCTGTCTACTTTTTCAATTCTAAAATAGATTCAATAGATAAGCGCAGATTTACAATTCCACTTTCTAATTACCCACATTGAGCAGGTCTACTCACGATAAAAATTGAGGCTCTATATGGATTCCAAGGTCTTTTTGACCAAAGTGGAAAGTAATGAAGAAAGCGGTGCTTTCCCCAGGGACACCTCATTGCGATAGGTATCAAGGTAATTGTCGCTTTTTAAATTAAAAATTAGACAGATTTTCTATCTGTCGATTTATCAGGATTTAAACTGACTTTGGCAATCCAGTCCCAGT
>JBAXGL010000148.1:0-6374 GCA_037139375.1 Bacteroidales bacterium
CCGGTTCGCAATCAAATGACCAGATACAAGAATCTCTGTATTTTGAAACAGCACTTGGCTCATTTCATTCCCTTTGGATGAAGAAATATGGAGTAACTGAGATATTTGCTAATCCCTGGGTATGGCAATACACTGTTAAATATCACAAAATAAGAAGTGAGAAAAAATGATAGCCTATAAAATTGAGCAGACAAGCACAAATACTATTTACCTGACATCCGACCTTTTGGAATTATTTGATACAATAGGAACAGTAAGCGATGGAACTCCGGTACTTATCACAACGAAAGAATTGACCGTGGCTGAATTTGAAAATGAGCTGAAAATGATAGCAATTAATAATCAAACAATCAGTAATTTATGAAAGAAAAATGGGAGCAATTTAGTACTGAAGTCGAAAAGTCCAACAGCGAACTAAATGATTTTCTTTCCAACAGTGGATTAAACACGCTGCTACTGAAAAAGGCTGAAAAGTTTGTCAAACAATGGAATAATACAAAAAAACTAGCCCTCGAAATAGAGAAATACATTATGGTTGTTGACCCATTGGAGATACAATTTCCATTCAAAAACGAAAGGCTAACAGAAATGTGGCAACGTTGGAAAGACTACCTGAGCGAACAACATGGACAATTGATACGCACCCGGAGTGAAAAATCGGCCATTGAGCACCTTATGGAATTAGCCAAAGGAGATGAAGAAAAGGCAGTGAAATTTCTACGCTATGCCATGACCAATCGATACAAAAACTTTTTTGCTATAGAAGATAAGGACACCAAACAACCCGACAAAAGAGAAACAAAAGGAAGTGATTTTGACTAATTGACAAAAATAAATGAATCCAAAAACGATAACCGAACTCATAACTATAGCTCAAGGTGAACATAGTAAACAATTGAAACGCATGACAACTATGCGGAAACTTGTTTCAATTGAAGATTTTAAAACCCTTTTCATTACACGAGCACAACAAACCATGCATGAACGAAAAAATTTCAGTGATTTCGTTGTGGATGATGCAAACAAAGAAGTAATCAACCTTATGTACAGGTACATTATGCAGTCACAGTGTGAAATAAACCCGTATGTTGGGATAATTCTAAACGGTAGATTTGGTTGTGGAAAATCGGTATTGATAGAGGCATTCTGCAAAGTGTTGAACGACCTCACCCCTCGCGAAAGTGACCTAATAGAAACAATACACGCTATTGAATTGGTGGATCAAATAAGACTTAATGGCGTAATCCCGTTTTCAAAGAAAAATCTTTGCATACAGGATTTGGGAAAAGAGAAAATTGAGATAAATGACTTTGGTACAAAATACAAACCCATTTCGGAGTTATTGGCGGTTCGAGCTGAGAACGGTGCAATAACCTTTGGAAGTACGAATCTACTTACAAAAACCTTTGGGGAATTTTACGACCCATACATTGGCGCACGAATAACGGAACATGTCAACCTTGTTTTTCTACAAGGCGACAATCGCCGTCCCGATTATTCAATCAATCAGCCAGTAAAAAATGTAACGTAAAATATCCTTGAAAAATATGTCCAGAAAATTCAGCGAAACGAAACTACCAATACAATCTTCCGACCGGGTACAATTGGTAAAAGATTTTCTTGAGCAACATTACGAAATCAAAATCAATGTATTCGATACATCGAAATCATTTATTGTTGCCCGGGATAAAAAGCTTTACAAATTAGAACCAACGCTCAACGACATTTCCCTGCACATGGAAAGTGAAGGCGTAAGAGGCTGTGATTCGATTCTGAAGAAGATTATTAATTCACCCAATCAGGTAATTACTTTCAATCCGATAACTGATTATATCAATAGTTTGGCGGGTGTATGGAAAGGTGAAAGCCATATTGACAAGCTTTGTCAGCACATTCAGGCAAGAGATTTTGGAGATAAAACAGCGACCCATTACCAAGACCGTTTCAAAACCATTCTCAAAAAATGGCTAGCGGCCTCCATTGCTTGTGCATTGGGCGAACGCCAGAACGATGTAATGATAGGATTCGTACATGCTGACGAGGGAATCGGAAAAACTTTTGCACTCGAATTCCTAATGCCAAAAGAACTAAAAGCCTATTATATCAAGTCGGATAAGGACGAACGTTATTTCAACATTACCACAGCGTTCACTCGCAATTTTATGGTAAACTTTGATGAATTTGTAGGAATAACAAAGAGCACAGCCGACACGCTGAAGAAAGTAATTTCGAGCACCGAGATTACAATAAACAAGACATTTACTTATTCTATTCCACGTATCGGAAATGGTGTATTTACAAGTAATAAGACAAAAGAACTTGGTGGTTTCCTTACACCCGAAATGGGCTACAGGCGGTTTGCTGTTATTGAATTAGACAGCATTTCGCACGGTTATTCTAAAGAAGTAAACGTTGACCAACTGTGGGCTGAAGCTTATGTGCTTTACAAGAATGCTGATTTTGATTTCGTATGGAATTTGGATGATTTTGAAGAATTTAGAACCTATAATGTCAACTACCTTGTAGAAACTCCAGCATTCAAACTAATAAAGGAATATTACCGATTACCTGAATTGAATGAAGAATCAATTTTTAAACTGCCTATGGATATTTTGCAAGACCTGCGAAAAGCACGAAAACTAAGCACTGCAATGACCAATGTATCCGACGTAACCATTGGACTGGCACTGAAATCACTTGGATTTGTACGACACGGAAAGAGAATTAATAAACTTCAAACCCGATACGGTTACCATGTCATACCACTTTTTGAATAATAAACAGAATTTATAATCAATCTAAAACCAATTAAAACATACATTATGAGCGAATACAATGTTTATCTCAGAGTACCAGAATACTTAGCTGACTGGATTATACATACTTTTGGTAATCCGGTAATCCTGGTCAAAGATGGTCCGGAAAGCCGTTTATTGAATGAGCAAATCTGCAAAACGCCTCTCAACAAAAAACCGGACACCGGTGAGGGCTGTAACATCACCATTCCCATTCCTTTTTTCAAAGGGAAACATCCTGAAACCTATAATTACATTCACAAGAGTGGGAAAAAGGCATTAATGGAAAGTTTTTACACCTTACTTCGTAAAAACCTGATGGAAGAAGTCGGATCGTTGGAAAATGGAAATTGTAAAATGGCGACACTCATTTACGCCTTTATGGAAAAACACGGAATTGAAGAAAGACATTGGTATACTGTGAGCCAAATCTATTACCGGACACGAAAAAAGTACTTTTTGGATAATGGAGTGAAAATTCGCTGAAATCTTCATAACATGGAGAGCAATAAAACAGTTTGCTAAATAAATGGAACAAGGAGAAATTATAAAACAAACAAAACAAGTAAAATAAACACGTATGAACTGCAAAACCTTAGCCGGAATAAAATATGTCGATTTCATTTCAATAGCTGATTTGACCTTGTATCCAAAAAAACACATACGCCCGGGCAAACCAATTTCTATTATTGGAAATTGGGTGGAAATGGCATTAGTTGATTTAGTTTCCTGTAGCAGCACTTCCGAACGTTCTGATGCGGGAATGGTATATACCAGTAAAATTGCAGGTATGTTGACAGATACTGATGAGAATGATGCTGAGTTACAAAACTGCTTGCTAAACAAATTCCACGCTTACAAACTGACTGATGTGTATGGGAATGAATATTTAGTGGGCATAAACACAAAGCCATTTCCAGAGATTACGTTTTCGCCCACCAACGAAGCAAATCCGGCAGGAATAAGAGCTATTCCCTTTGAAATTACGTGGATATCAACCCTTCCACCCATACCAATAGTGGCTATATAGCCGTTTTTCAGTCTTTTTTAAAATAAATTTTTCGCCGTAAAGTTGCACTTTGAAATTCAGAGTGCAACTTTTTTTTTTGCTCAAAATATGACAAACATGCTAAACTATCAGATTGATATAGACGGTTCTATTGGACAATTCGAGTATTCTAAAGAATACGTTGCCAGCAAATTACTTGCTCTCAAAGGAAAGCCGGTACTGGCGCGCATATCATCAAACGGTGGCAGTTTGGTTCATGGTTTAGCTATGGCAGACAGGATTCAGGAGCACGGTGATGTAACTATTCACTTGATGGGATTCAATGCTTCAGCTGCAACCCTTGCCACCCTTAAAGCCAAAAAAGTATGCATGGCCGCTAATGGCTTTTATCTGATTCATAAAGTCATGTCACCGGTGGACATTTGGGAGAACCTCAATGCTGACCAAATGGAAGAACTGATTGCAGAACTTATGGCTGACAAACTGGAAAACGACAAAATTGACCAGGTACTTGCACAAATGTACGCTGACAAAACAGGTAAGTCCATCACTGAAATTATGGACTTGATGAAAATTGGAGGATGGCTGAATGCCAAGGAAGCGAAAGACATGGGATTTGTGGACGAGATTTTGAAAACGAGCGAAATCGTAAACATGAAATCAATGGAAGCCAAACTGAATGCATTTGGATTACCCACCAACAGAATCAACACTGAAAATTTATTCACCACTAAAAATAATTACGAAATGAAAAAACAATTTGACAAAGTCAATGCCGTGATTGGCGTTGACAAATTGGAATCGGACGATGAAGGTGTATTTCTCAACGAAGTACAAATCGAAAGTATTGAAACAAAAATTAAGGCATTGGAAAACAATGTATCAACACATGTTGCAGCTAATGAAGTTGCTTTGAACCGTGCCACAATCGCTGAAAATGCGGTTGAAACAAATGTTGCTAAAATCACGGAACTCGAAACTCAAATCAGCAATTTAAAAAAGGGTGCCGGTACTACTACAAATCCTGTCATTAAGGATGCCGATGATACTGTTGAGGAAATAGTCAATGAGAATACCGTTTTATTCAAAAAATGGAATTCTTCAAAACTACTTTACAATCAAATTCCAGACTAAATTTTATTTATGTCAAAAACTCTCTAATTCTTCAAACTTTTAAACTCTAAATTATATGTCAGTTTTAGTAACACCTCAGGAATTAGCCGATTCGGCTGCAAAATTTCGTTCCGATTTATTGATGATGCCCATTCACGCTCTAGACACAACGTTGAATCACATGAGTCTTCGTTTTGGTATTCGTGGAAAAGAAACGGTAGGTCAATTGGGTGGCAACATTCAAATTGGTCCTTACGATCCTAATCGTGAAGATAACGAACCGATGACCATCAAAGGACGTACGCTCGAAACCTTTTTTGGTTCAGTAATCAAAAACTTTGAGCCCAACTCAGTTGCGAAATCGGTCTATGGCGATATTGCTTTAAAAGGCACAGGTTTAACCAGCACAAAAATATCAACTCTGGTACTCGGGTATTTGTCTAAAATTGTTTCGAAAGAAATAAACAAGGTTATCTGGTCTGCTTCACACAATACAGCCGGTGCAACTACAGCAGAACTTTTCGATGGCTTTGATTCCATCACCACTGCCGAGATTACGGCTGGTAATATCACTATTGCAAAAGGCAATTACATGATTATGGCAGCAGCTATTACATCTACCAACGCAGTCGATTCTCTGAAAACTATTTTTCAAAAGTCTTATGACGAATTACAGGGTGAACCGTGCAAAATGTTCATTTCAAAATCTGTTTATAATCTGTATTGCGAAGACTATCAAGCTTCAAACGGTGCGTTACCTTACAATACCACCTACAAGAAAACATTTCTGGAAGGATCTGACGACATGTGTGAATTAGTAGCTTTACCCAACAAAAAGGGAAGTCCTTACATTCACCTCACCACCAAGGGCAATTTGCTAATTGGCGTAGACCAAATTAGTGATGTAGAAAAAATTGATGTGGAAAAACACGCAGCTTTCGTTGTACAATTCGTAATGGCCATGTTTTTCGGAGTTCAATTCGAAACCATCAGCCCGGAACGTTTATTCGTAGCAAAATTATTTGCGTAACTGAAGTAATCAAAAGAATTTTTACTCAAAAAAATAGGAGACGAAATTATGCAATGTGATACTGTGAAATATCAGGATTTAGAATGGTGTGATGGAGATATACATCTTCCGGGCATCAGAGGTATCGTTCGGGCAATTGCCAAACGAGACATTTTAAAGTGGCCCACTTTGCCGAAAACGGCATTGACCGACATGGGTGTATTGGCAACTTACTCCGGTGACTTTATTCTTGCTGCCGGAGCAGTTTGGAAAAATGTTGGTGTAATTGTGGACAAGTCGCCGGTAGAATCAAAAAGTCAGGGTGTACGCCCTTCAAAATCTTTTTTGAATACGGCTACCCTTTTGCACCCCGGAACTGGTGAAGCTGCTACTGGTTTTGCCCGACAAGCCAACAATGACGACATGGTGTACATTGTGCAACAGAAGG
>JBAXGL010000149.1:0-6272 GCA_037139375.1 Bacteroidales bacterium
ACAACACGTTGGAACTGGCGGGCTGCATACGGGCCTTCAAACGAGCCCTGGTAAAAGCCCAGCCAGTTGCCAACGTAATACATCATTCGGATAGAGGGATTCAATATTGCAGTAATCAGTATGTGGAGGAACTTAAAAAGAGAGGGTTTCAAATTAGCATGACTGAAGAGAATCATTGCTATGAAAATGCTGTGGCTGAAAGAATTAATGGCATATTAAAAGATGAATTTTTTCTGGATCAAATCTTTTTTAATATGGAGCATGCTCAAAAAGCAACAAAAAATGCAATTGACATTTACAATGATAAAAGAATTCATTTATCTTTACAACTTAAAACGCCAAATATGGTATTTTATAATAACTAAAATCAGTGTTTAACCTGTAGCCATATTTTAGGACAAGACATTTAAAAAAAAAAGAAAAAGAAACAAGACATGAAAGAACCAATTATTAAGAAGTACCCGACAGAAATTTTCTGCCACGCATTTACTGACAAGTCAGATGAAGCCAAATCAGCATTGGAACAGCAATACTGTTCCTTTCTTAAAGGAACGTGTACCAAACCAAGAAAGAGCGAACCGCACATAAAAGTTGGTGTTTGCAGTTTGGGGTACAAAGGTAGTTTTACAGACAACTTTCTACCTGTTATAATTTGTCCACAACGATTTAGAGAGAATATTGTGTTCGAAACTATTCGAACACAATATCTATCACATTGGGAAAACATAGAATGGGTTAGTGAAGTTACCATAGGTGTTGGCGGAAATGTTGATTATGTTGCAGTTACTAAAAATAATGATGGTGAAATTATTGATTTTCTTTGTGTAGAATTTCAAGCTGGCGGAACAACTGGTTCTCCGTGGCAAGCGGTTCTTGAATATAAAGAACACGGTAAATTCTTACATGACTCATATAATTACGGTATTAATTGGGCAAATGAATTTATGAAAACAATGATGCAACAAGTTTACAAAAAAGGTAAAATAATTGAGCATTGGCATCATAAAATAATTTTTGTTGTTCAAGACATTGCAATTGACTATCTAAAACACGCTGTTGATGCAAACGATTTAAGACCAAAAGATGAATTTGACCCAATTCAATTTTGCACATTTAAAATGAAATGGGTTGACAGTAAATGGACTTTAGAATTTCACGAAATTACAAGTACTGACCTCGAAGGAATTAATAGAATCCTTGGTGGTTCTCACAGCGACAATTATCCAAGCGTAGAAGACTTTAAAAAAAGCATTCTCAGAAAAGGGAAGATTGACGGTGTGTTTCAATAATTTCATCTGTTCTTCTATTTGCAATTTCGTTATATTGTTCGCTTAAATCAATTCCAATACCTCTGCGATTTAGTTTTATTGCAGTTGCAACAGTACTTCCTGTCCCTGAAAATGGGTCTAAAACAATTCCCTTTTCTGGGCAGGTTGCTTTTATTGGGTTTAATAACAATTCTTCTGGAAAAACAGCGTAATGAGCATCTTTTCTCCACACGTCTTCTGGAGCTATTCTCCAAATGTCGGAAGGTAAATGACCATTTGCGCCCATTTTAATAATATAATATCCTTTTAGTTCTAATTCTTTGGCTCGTCCGCTAACAGTTGTTTTATCACTATGAAAAGTTCTTTGTTCACCTCGGATTGTCATTCTAAAATCAACTGCTCTGCCTTGTACCAAGTCATCAAGAATTTCATCAAGTGCGTTCATTGCGTTTTTGCGTTCATCGTCCGACAAAACTGTACTTTCAATAATTTGTTTTCTATATTTTTTACCGCTTACACCTGTTGCAGAAACAATTTCGCCATTATACATTTTAGGTTTTCTTATTGGCTGTATTCTTATTTCATTATGCGCATAATAGTATTTTTTGGTTTTTACGAAATGAAAGATATGTTCATAAACATCTCTCATTCTATCTTTTGCGCTTTGAGTACCTTTCATTTGGTCCCAAATAATATCATTTCTAAGAATCCAACCCTCATCCATCATAGCTAATGCAACACGCCAAGGCATACCCATTAATTCTTTATTGTGATACTTATCTCCTAAGTTCAACCATAGAGACCCGTCTTTTGTTAAGATACGTTGAACTTCATCAAATATTTCAACTAAATTTAAAACGTAATCTAAGTGACTTTTTTCATCTCCTATTACGACAGTTTTTTCTCCATTGGTATCTTCGACATCGTATTCCCTTAATTGCCAATATGGAGGAGATGTAACTACACAATTTATAGAGTTGCTCGGTATAGTTTTGAGAACTTCCAAACAGCCACCGTTTATAAAACAATGTGTTGCTTTACTTTCGATTACATCTTTAATATTATTATCTTTACTGCTCATTGCTTTCTAAATTATTTCGTTTTTTTACTGTTGAACTTATGAAACTTTTTTCTGATAACCATGAAATTACGATGCTTCTAACAATATCTGCATCGCTTTCACCTAATTCGCCTTTGAATTTTTCTAACAATTCCCACTGTTTTTCAGTGAAAGAAACTTGTACTCGTTTTGTAGCCATGTTGAAATATGAGTTTATAAAGACACAAAAGTAACACATATTAGACACAAAAACAAATAAATATAACATAAATAACAAATTATAACATAAAAAAACTGTACATAACACACGTCTATGGGCAATAGCCTAATTTGTAGCATTTTGGAAGTTCATCACCCGCATTCACTTCATCGTAGTGCGACAGTTAAATCTCCCGCCAATCGGCTACATGCCCATAGTCTCGGTCGTTATGGCCAATGCAAAAAAAAGACAGATAAACTGTTGAGACAATGCTACGACTTGGTGTAGATTTGAGATGATTTTGAAATTCAAAGACTAGGGTAGCCGAAAACTAATTAGAGTAGGCAAAATAATAATATATTCAAGATTATGGCTAATTTTTATTGCGAGTATTGTGGAGAAAAGTTTTCTAGTGTTTCGAGCTTGACAAATAATAGTTGTCGTAGACACCCTCTTGGTTCTCATAAAGGTAAACATAAGCTTTATGAAGGAAGTGAAAAAACTAAATACACATGTAAGTTTTGTGGAGAATCATTTAGTTCGATTAGCTCTATGACAAATAATAGTTGTCGGAGACACCCAGACGGTTCACACAAAGGACACCATGCTCCAGCTCTTTAAAATATACGCAGGGCTTCGCCCTGCATATATTTATTCTTTTTATTATTCATACTAATCAAATATAAAATGGAAGCTTCAACAGCAATAAACAAAATGTTAGCAGGGAATAGGATTTTTGTTCCTACTTATCAACGTGCATATTCTTGGGACACAGAATCTGACAAAGGAAAAACGCCTAAACAAGTGAATGTATTTTTGAGTGACTTAGATGATTATAATAAGAGTTTAGCCTCGACTCCTTATTATTTTGGTCATTTTCTATTTGAAGAAAAGTCGGAAGGCAACTATGGGGTTATTGACGGTCAGCAAAGATTAACCACAATTGTTATTTTTCTTTCGGCTTTGTATTCTAAATTAAAAACAATTCGAGAATTAACAGAAAACGAGGATGTCCTTTTTGAAAATATGATTAAGCGCAAATCAAATTATATTTTCTCAACTGTCGATTATGACAATCAACTGTTTAAAGACTATGTTGTTGACCAAACAAAAAAGAATAAAACTGGTTTGGAGACAGAATCGGCTAAACGAATAGTAAATGCATTCGATTATTTCTCAAAATCATTTGAAGATAAAGATGAGGCTTATTTGTCAAAGATGCTTAATACAGTAAGTAATGCATCCTGCTCGACTCACCCTGTAAAAAATGAATCAGAAGCTATTCAAATGTTTATCTTTCAGAACAATCGTGGTAAGAAGCCTTCAAATCTTGAAATAATCAAAGCACAGTTCATGTTTAATGTTCATCTATATGGTGGAGAAGAAAAAGACAGCCTAATAGAAGAAATCAAAAATAGATTTGAAAAAATATACAAATCAATATCTTCAATTGAATATAAAGTTGACGAGGATGATGTATTAGCTTATACACTTAGAGTTCATTTTAATTCTCTTTGGGAATCAAATGCAATTGATAAAATCAACAAACTTTTGTCAGAAAAAAATCCAATTCCTTTTGTCAAATCTTTCACAAATTCACTTGCAATAAGTTTCGAGCACTTAACAACATTTTTGAGTAAAGATGAAAGAGAAAATATTGAAATTCATTCACTAGTTACACTTGGAGGTTTTGCAACTGCAATTCCGTTTATAATTAAAGCTTATACTTTTGGGTTACCGATAAAAGATATATGTAGTATTTGTACACTTATGGAATCTCTTGTTTTGCGTCATAGACTTATTGGAACTAGGGCAGAAATGATTACACGGATAAACGAAGTTTTTCAGAAGTTTACGGCAGAACAACCAGAAATAAAACCACTTTTCGATAGGATTGAATGGATGAAAACTATGTCAAGTGACAGTTGGTGGTGGTCTTACTGGAATAATACAGCATTAGAAAACTCCATACAAGGACAGATTGACCGTCAAACTGCAAGATTCATATTATGGAAATATGAAAATTATCTTGAAAGTCAAGGAAAAAAAGGATATAGTGTAACTCGTTTTGACAAGATAAATAAACCTCATTTAGAGCACATTGCTCCACAAACAGAAAATGAAAAACCAGCTTCTGGTTATGGTAGGTACACCGACAAATTCAAAGAACAGTGTATCGACTGTTTAGGTAATTATTTACTATTATCAGCTCCTCACAATGAATCTATTGGAAATAAGCCTTTTAATGTCAAAAGAGACTCTTATACTCAACTTGTTCAACAAAGAGAAATTCAACAATTAACCGAGCATGACATTACTTGGGATAGAGAAAAAATAGAGTCTAGAAAAGCGAAAATAATCAATTTTATTCTTGAAACATTTTAGAAATCAATGCACTAGGCCATAACACACGCCTATGGGACATTGGCTGGCTGACGTGCATTCCGGCGGTTTTTCGCCCGCATTCACTTTGTCGTTTCACGACAGCGAACGCTCCCGCAAACCGCCAAATGCCCATAGCCTCGGTCGTTAGCTCCATTGAACGTTTATCCTAACAATAATAAAAAAAAGCTGGTTAACATATCCCACCAACTAACCTCCTCCCTCTCCCACTCAAATCATACCGTCGAGCGATTTTCAGTGAAATGATTAACCTTTTATCGAAAAATTGTATCTTTGCCTTTCAAAATTCAAGACAAGTAACACATGAAACGAGCACGACAAACAAATATCGAGCCTCAAGGAGATGTTTATTTGCGAGTTCCATCTGACAATTAAAATCAAATTATTAACTGATGAAAGTGATTGAAATGATTCAAACCGCCAAAAAGACGGCGTTTTCATTCGAAATATTACCACCACTCAAAGGCAGCAACATCGAAAAAGTGTTCAGAACGATCGACATGTTGCGCGAGTTTGACCCCAAATACATCAACATTACTACACACCGCAGCGAAGTGGTTTACAAAACCATTGAAAACGGTTTGTTTCGACCTGTGGTAGAGCGCAACCGCCCCGGCACTGTGGCTATCGCCGCCGCTATACAAAGCAAATATGGCATCACAGCCGTACCACACGTCATTTGCAGCGGATTTACCAAGACAGAAACCGAGTATTTGTTGATTGACCTCAAGTTTCTGGGAATTACGGATTTGTTAGTTTTAAGAGGCGATAAAGCCAAATCAGACAAAAACTTCAAAGCCGACGAAGATGGTCACCGCTATGCCATTGATTTGCAACAACAAGTGAATCAATTCAATCAGGGCATATTTCTCGACGGATCTAAAGTTGAGCCATCTACACCGTTTTCTTACGGCGTAGCAGGTTATCCCGAGAAGCACGACGAAGCACCTAACATCGATTCGGACATACACTGGTTGAAAGAAAAAGTGAAAGCCGGAGCAGAATATGTGGTCACACAGATGTTTTTCGACAACCAGAAATACTTTGATTTCGTAGATAGATGTCGCGCCGAAGGTATCACAGTGCCCATCATTCCAGGACTGAAGCCGTTGACAGTCCCCGATCAGATGACCGTGTTGCCCAAAATATTCCACGTCGATATACCCGAAGCATTCACGAAAGAGCTGCGCAAATGCGACAATGACGAAGCTGTTCGTCAAGTGGGTATGGAGTGGTGCACCCAACAAGCGAAAGAGCTTATTCAACACGGCGTGCCAAGCATTCACTTCTACACACTGATGGCAACTAAGAGTGTGAAAGAGGTAGCTCAAGCGGTGTATTA
>JBAXGL010000150.1:0-6237 GCA_037139375.1 Bacteroidales bacterium
GTTTCCTGATAAACGAAGTAGTTGAGCCAATTGGCAAAAAGCAGATTGGCATGCCCTCGCCAGCGTACCAATGGGTCGTTCGCAGGATTGTCATCGCGGTAGTAGTTGCGCGGGATTTCAATAGGGAGACCTTTTGCTACATCCCGTTTATATTCTGAATCTAATGTTAATGGGGAATATTCTGAATGACCCGTAATGAAGAATTCACGGCCGTTGCGAGCCATCACAATATAAACACCAGCTTCTTCCGATTCTGAAAGAAGTGTTAGTTCTGGGACTTTTTCGATGTCTTCGCGGCGTATTTCGGTATGGCGACTGTGAGGCGCAAAAAACTCGTCGTCGAATCCTCTAAAGATTTGACACGTTGCATCACTCTTAGTATGGTTGAAAACCCCAAACATTTTCGCTGCGAGTGGGTATTTGGGTACTCCATAGAAGTGATTCAGTCCAGCTTGGGCTGCCCAGCATATATACAAAGTAGAGGTGACGTTTGTTCTTGCCCAATCGAAAATGCCTTTGATATGCTCCCAATAGGTTACATCTTTGAAATCAAGCAATTCTACCGGTGCACCTGTTATCATCATTCCATCAAATTTCTGAGATTTTACCTCATCAAAATCGACATAAAATTCATCGAGATGCTCAATTGGTGTGTTTTTTGAATTGTGCTCTTTGATGTGCATCAGTGTGAGTTCAATCTGCAAAGGAGTATTTGACAACAACCGAATGAGATCTGTTTCTGTCGTTATTTTGATTGGCATTAAGTTGAGAACCAATATTCTGAGTGGTCGGATATCTTGTTCAGCCGCACGTAGATCGTCCATCACGAAAATATTTTCGTGTTTCAGAAGCTCAATTGCCGGAAGGTTTTTTGGTAAATTGACAGGCATATTCGTTCAAATTTTTGTGTATGAAATAGGTTACAAAGGTAACACATCTATGCTCATTTTGCAATATATATTCATTTATGGATTTAGGTCTATGACTTCGGCTCGATTCAATATTTCATCGCTGCCAAATTGCGTTGGATAAATTAGCGCGATATTGTTGTCAGCAAAATAACGTGACAATTGATTAGGTAGTTTGTCGAAATCAGAATTATAGGAGTTTGACGATTTGCGGGCACAAATAATAACAAATAGATCATCTGGAATGACCACTTTGGTGAGCATCAGAAGTTCACCCCAATCTTCGAGTAACTCATATTCTGCACGAATATTGTAGCGATTTTTTTGAATAACTGATTGAAGTTTGGTTTGTGTTTCAGTGGTCGAATAGAAAATGATGCGACAGCCAATTTGTCGTGTCATATTTGCCAAACGATCAAGCCAAAGAATGAATCCGGTCTCCAGTTCTGCCTTATCGGGCACTGCCACCACTATGCGTGTAAACATATTGCTCGGAATAGAACATTTCGAAATGGTGATCATCCGATTCGTTCCGTTGAGAATGCTTTCGGTCATTGAGCCAAAAAACGTATCCACAATATTTGCTTTGCGATGCAGCCCGATAATTACTTCGGTAATGTCTTTTTCTTTCACTGTATTTACAATTCCGCTTGCCACGTTCATATCTATTCGCGAAATGCGTTTTACATACGTATCAGCAGAAGATGCAATTTGTGCTACTTTGTCTAATATTTTAGCCGCTGATGCCAGCGCATTATTATTACCCTGAGTTGTCACAGAGAGCGCATATAGCCTCGATTTCTTTTTGGGATCTTTCATCAAAAGAGCCAGATTGACAAGATCTTGCACTGTTGTTGGATTTGCCACAGGAATCAAAATGCGTTCTGTTTTGCGATCAATGGACGTCTCCTCTTCTCCTTTTTGCTCTACAGCGAGTGCTTTTGCGGCTTTTTCGGTAACAAATGAACTAATAGTACAAGAAACGAGTATCAAAATAATGGCACCGTTCATCACATCGGCATTCAGAATTCCGACATTATAGCCTATGAGCACAACTGCTAATGTGGCTGCGGCGTGAGAATTGCTCAATCCGAAAATCATTTGACGTTCGGTCGAGCTCATTTTGAACAATTTTTGCGTGAAAAAGGCAGCCAACCATTTTCCGAAAATTGCCAACACTGTCATTGTTGCCACTACAATGAGTGCATCTACACCATTGAAAAGCACTTTCAGATTAATCATCATTCCCACTCCTATCAAGAAGTATGGAATAAAAAGTGCATTGCCCACAAACTCTATGCGATTCATCAACGGTGAAAGTTTGGGAATGTATCGATTTAGCACAATTCCCGCAAGGAAAGCGCCGATAATTCCCTCCAGCCCAATGATTTCTGCAAACCAAGCTGCAAGAAACATCAGCGATAGAACGAATATAAATTGTAGAATATTATCGTCGTATTTTTTGAAAAAATACTTTACCAATCGAGGATATGTAAAGATTATAGCACCCAGATATATACCAAACGAACCAATCAGTTTTACCCAAAACCACTCCGATAGTTCTCCTTTGTGAATGCCTACAATTATTGCCAAAATCATCAGTGCAAAAAGATCGGTAATAATAGTCCCAGATATGGTGATGGTGACAGACCGTTGCTTTGTGACGCCATAGCGATAGAGTAGCGGATAGGTAATGAGCGTGTGTGAGGCAAACATCGAAGCCAGAAGGATGGACGAAATTAGACTAAAATGCAGAATAAAAAGACCTGAACATGTACCTAAAATGATTTGTACCGAGAAAGTCATCAACCCAAAAACAATGCCTCTTGTTCGATTCTCACGAAAATCCATCAAGTTCATTTCTAGCGATGCCAGAAACATCAAATAGAGCAGCCCGACTCTGCCAAAAATCTCGAAACTACGATCCGACAATACAATACCGAACCCGTGTGGCCCGATAACCATTCCAGCGATGATAAGCCCAACAATATGCGGGATTCTCAATTTGTTGAGCAACAATGGTGCGAAAAGAATGATTGCCAAAACGATGGAGAAAATCAGTGTGGGATTGACTATGGGTAGTTGAAAATGGTCGAACATAAGGGTTTGAGTATGTGATTTTTGATAATTATATCGTCTCGGTGAAATCACCTTGAGTCAGATAGGCTTCAAGCTGTTCGGTATTGATGTTTCGATACAAATGATTTTTGTATGCCAAGGAGATACGCCCCCGTTCCTCAGAAACCACAATCACTTTGGTATCGGTTTCGAGTGTGATGCCGAGTGCAGCACGGTGGCGCAATCCCAATTCTTTCGGCAGTTGTGTATCGTGAGAGACGGGCAAGATACATCCAGCCGATACAATTTTGTCGTTCACGATAATCATAGCTCCATCGTGCAACGGGCTGTTTTTGAAGAAAATACTTTCGATTAATCTGGTTCCCACTTCTGCATTGATTCGTTCTCCGGTTTTCTCAAAAAGAGTCAAACTCATCTCACCAGCAACCACAATTAAAGCGCCTGTTTTGTTTTTTGCCATATTGCGGCACGCAATAACAATAGGCATCACAGAGGTCTGATCTGTTTTTTTATCCTGTGTATGCGTAAACATGCTGAATAAGTAGCGCCAATGCTTGTGTGACCCTAGACTGATAAGGAATCGCCTAATTTCGTCCTGAAAAAGTATTACTAAAGCAATCACTCCTACGCTTACTAGTTTATCGAGAATTGAACCTAAAAGTTTCATTCCTAAAACGTGGCTTACTAACAGCCATACTCCGATAATGGTGAGTACACCCACAAAAATGGTCATCGTGCCTGAAGCTTTCATAAGCCGGTAGGTGTAGAATAAGACGCACGCTACCAAAAAAATGTCGATAATGTCTTTGATCGAAATGTATTCTAACATGGCTCGAGAGTTTTGGTCACTAATTTAATTGTTTCTACCGCTTCTTTCACATCGTGAACGCGTAGAATATTGGCACCACCCATTACCGACAGTGTGTTCAACACAGTGGTGCCGTTGAGGCACTGTTCGGGGGTGTTGTGGAGTGTTTTGTAAATCATCGACTTGCGCGAAAGCCCCACCAATATTGGTAAATCGAAGATACAAAAGTCTGATAAATGATGCAGCAGTTTATAGTTTTGATCCACCGTTTTGCTAAATCCAAACCCTGGGTCAAGAATGATATCGCACACGCCGAGTTTTCGGAGTGCTTCTACTTTTCTGGAAAAATAGAGCACTATTTCTTGTATCATATTATCGTAGTTGCAATTATGTTGCATCGTTTGAGGAGTACCTTTCATGTGCATCAAAACGTATGGAACACCCAGTTTGCTGATTGTTTCAAACATCTTGTCGTCCATTTCACCCCCAGAAATATCATTGATCATCGCCACATCAAATTCACCAACTGCGCGTTTAGCAATTTCTGATCGAAATGTATCAACTGAAATAGCAGCTTCGGGAGCCGTTTTTCGGATTATGTGCAAGGCAAATTCGAGTCGATTCCACTCCTCTTCTTCCGAAATATGTTCAGCATCAGGTCGCGATGAATAAGCCCCCAAGTCAATCACACTTCCACCTTCCATTAGGATTTGCTCGGTGCGTTCCGCTATTTTTTTTTCAGACACAAAGCGGCTATCTTCAAAAAATGAATCTGGCGTAACATTCACAATTCCCATCACAATTGGAATAGAAAGTTCGTGAAGTTTCCCTTTAAGATTAATAAGTTTACTGATTTTTTGCATGTTGTAATAACAGCGATCCAACTAACTTTAGATTTTACTCCTGCAAATCTATGAAATTATTGAATATCTTTTGGGGAATCGTCTGCGGATTCGTACTTTTGAGGCTTGAATTTGTTAAATAGATGTATATGAAACAGATAATAGCGGTTTGTCTTTCTTTATTTCTACTGAGTTGCTGCACTACAGGACAGACTAAAAAGGCGGTTTCGGTCGTGCAGTATGCAGAAAAATCTGCTCCTGCGTTTAATGCCGATAGTGCCTATTCGTTCATCGAGCAGCAAGCACAGTTTGGTCCACGTGTGCCAAACACCAAGGCGCACGATGCTTGTGGGGATTACCTCACGGCTATGTTGAAACGTTTTGGAGCAACTGTTATCGAACAACGTGCCGAGCTTAAACGTTACGATGGAGAGAAATTGGCTGCGTGCAACATCATAGGCTCATACAATCCAGAGAAAACAGAACGCATTTTGCTCCTTTCACACTGGGATTCGCGTTCATTTGCCGATAATGACCCTAACAAAGCCAACCATCACACTCCTGTTTTGGGGGTGGACGATGGTGCGAGTGGAGTGGGCGTATTACTCGAATTAGCTCGAATGATTTCAATCAAAAAACCGGATATTGGTGTCGATATTCTATTTGTAGATGCCGAAGACGTAGGTGCTCCCTATTTCTACAAAGGCGAACAGTCGGAAGACGATTGGTGCCTCGGCACTCAATATTGGGCGCGAAATCCTCATAAACCTGGCTACAAAGCTCGGTTCGGAATATTACTCGATATGGTGGGTGCTGGCAATGCGGTTTTCTACAGAGACCATTTTTCGGTAGAATATGCGGCAAGTGTAGCGGATAAAGTGTGGGCGAAAGGTCAATCAATTGGCTACGGACAGTATTTCATGAACGGACAAGGTGGCTACATCACCGACGACCATGTGTATGTCAACCGAATTGCGAAAATACCGTGTGTCGATATCATTCACTACGACCCGCAGTCGCAACAAGGATTTCCATCGCACTGGCACACACTCGACGACACGATGAAAAACATCGCCAAACCTGCTCTCAAAGCCGTTGGACAGACAGTTGCTGAAGTGGTATATGGCGAGAAATAATCAATTAGCCAATATGCTAATTTGCCAGTGTAGTACGACTTATAACTTATTTAGATTAAGATTATGACAATAAAAGAAATACAAGAAGAAATCATCGACGAATTTTCGATTTTCGACGATTGGATGGACAAATATCAGTTAATCATTGATTTAGGAAACTCTCTCGCGCCACTTGACGAGCAGTACAAAATACCTCAAAACCTAATCGAAGGTTGCCAAAGCCGCGTGTGGTTGCAAGCCGATTATGTGGACGGAAAAGTGATTTACACCGCCGAAAGCGATGCTGTGATTGTGAAAGGAATCGTTTCGCTATTAGTTAAAGTGCTATCTGGACATACTCCTGACGAGATATTGAACGACGACCTCTTCTTTATCGAAGCAATTGGTCTCAAAGAGCACCTTTCGCCCACTCGCTCCAATGGACTTGTGTCGATGGTGAAACAGATGAAACTCTTTGCATTGGT
>JBAXGL010000151.1:0-6232 GCA_037139375.1 Bacteroidales bacterium
GAAATAATAAACTTAATTCATATCTTATGATTAACACAGTCCAGTTTATCCAAGACGGTGGATACATCTTAGCGGTAGAAGATTCATTGGTTCAAGCCAGACGGTTGGAGTTTTTCTTTAAAGAAAACAAAATCAGCTATCAATTATTTACAAATGCAGAAGATGCTTATCGAGCTGCCGTCAATAAAACACCTGAGCTCATCATAAGCGACATCATCATGCCCGGAATGGATGGCTATGAATTTTGCAAGTTGATAAAAACGACCGAAAAACTTGCTCAGGTACCTGTTATCTTGCTCACTTCGCTGCAAGATTCACACGACATTATCAAAGGATTGCAAGCTGGTGCCGATAATTTTATCACAAAACCCTACACCAACGAAAATCTAATATCACGCATTCAATATCTATTAATCAGTCGTGATGTCAGATTTGCCGGCAGTGCTGAAATGGTGATAGAAATGACTTTTCATGGCGAAAAATATAGAATTAACTCTGATAAAAAGCAGATTTTAGATTTGCTTCTTTCTGTTTATGAAGCGGCAATTCAACGGAATGACGAGTTAACTGCCATAAAAGCCGAACTGGAAACTGCCAATGAAAACCTAAAGCAAGCAAATCAAGATCTCGAAGCATTTTCGCGAACTGTTTCGCATGACTTAAAATCGCCTCTGAATGGAATTATTGGATTCGCTCAAATTCTAAAAAGCCAATGCATAGGTTGTCACGATGAAGATACGAAAGACTATCTGGATACCATCTATGACTCTGCTGTGTCTATGTCGAATCTGATAAAAGATCTGCTCAACTTCTCTAAATCAGGAACCGTCGAAATTGAACAAGAACCTGTTAACTTAAGTATACTAGCCGAAGAAGTGATAAATTCGATATTAAAAGGGTATCCTTCAAGAAAAATAAATACATCTATCGAACCAAACCTACATGCCAAAGCCGACTCCAAAATGATACGTGTAGTACTCGACAACTTACTGGGAAATGCGATTAAATATTCAACTCAAAAAGAGGTGGCAAATATCATTGTTGGCAAAAAGGATTACTTCGGACACGACCTGTTTTTCATCAAAGACAATGGTGCCGGATTTGATATGTCTATGTCCGAAAAACTGTTTCAACCCTTCCAGCGGCTCCATGCCGAAAGCGAATACAAGGGTACTGGAGTTGGATTATGTACTGTGAAACGTATTATCGAAAAACATGGAGGTCAAATTTGGGCTGAGTCTGAAATTGGGAAAGGATCGACATTCTTTTTCACACTTGGCAATTAATAGCAACTTAGAATTGGGTCGAAAGAACTTACGCCTGCTGACATAGTGGTTTAGCAAAGTCTAGAAGAATAAAGTAATTGAATCTACAAAACCCATCTTTTAGCATTCTTTCTTTCACTAATTACAAAATATTCTTACCTTCACATTTCTAAAATTCTGGAACTGTGAAGGTTTTTTTATCCCTGATAGTAGCCTTTAGTTTGACTTGTCAACTCAGCATTGCAGAGCGCAAAAAAAAACCGATTTCGATACCATTCGAGATTGTTGGCAGCTATGTGATTGTTAAATTAGAAATAAACAACTCCAATCCACTCAATCTGATACTCGACTCTGGAGTGCGCAACACTATTATCACTGAACTAACACCTGACGATAGCATATCGCTCAATTATTCTAACTCAAGCGCACTTAAAGGATTGGGAAATGGCTCCGAACTACAAGCACTGACAAGTTATCGGAACAGCATGAAAATTGGGAAGATGCTCCTCGAAGATCAAACCATTATTGTACTCGAAAAAGATGTTTTCAATCTATCAAAGTTTACAGGGACGAAAATCAATGGATTGTTGGGGTCCGATATTTTCCAAAGTCATATAGTCGAAATAAATTACGATAGAAAACGCCTCTTGTTTCACGACCCTGAAGGATTTGTTGTCCCTGCAAATTATACGCCAATCTATTTGTCGATTGAAGGTCAGAAGATGTTTGTGCAAATACCCATTACTGAAGAAAATGGAACAAAAAGAGAGGCAAAAATGTTGGTTGACACGGGCGCTGAGTTAGCTGCATGGTTTCGATCGTATGGTAGCAGATCAATTGCAATGCCAAAAAATAAGATGCGTGGGTTTATTGGGCAGGGGTTAAACGGTGAAATCACAGGCTTTGTAGGCAGAATTCCTGAAATCAGATTAGGAGATGCAATACTCAAATCACCGGTAGTGACATTCCCCGACTCCATTTCTATTGCTGAGGCTACCTCAGAAGGTGAGCGCGATGGAACTTTAGGAAGTCAACTCCTAAATCGTTTCAATCTCATTTTCGATGTGCAAAACAATCTCATGTACCTCAAACCTAACTCCAATTTCAAAAAACGGTTTTCATACAACATTGCTGGCATCGAAATATTCCAACAAAACTATTTCCTTCGCATTCCCGAAGTCATGATAGTTTCGCCAGGTTCACCTGCCGATAGTGCTGGGGTAAAAAAAGGCGATCAAATCATGGAAATTAATGGGCGCAAGACCTATGAATACAACATCAACGAAATTCGTTCTATATTCGAAACTCCTGCCCGTTGGCTTCGTCTTGTACTTAGTCGCAACGATGAAGAAATCAGTGTGAAAATCGATATGAAAAGTAAGATTTAAAAGATTAATGGTTTGTGCAGTTTTTTCATAACCGAATTATCTCAACTCCTTGGGTATTTGTTTTTGCCACATGGCGTAGTACAATCCTTTTCTTTGATACAATTCAGCGTGATTTCCCTCTTCCAATACTTTACCTTCTTGCAAAACCACGATTTGATCTGCGTTGACTACAGTGCTCAGCCTATGTGCAATCACAACGATAGTTTTACCTGATTCGATAAGTCTGCCAATGGTCTGCTGCACAAAATCCTCCGATTCTGAATCGAGTGATGAAGTAGCCTCATCCAATATCAGAATCTCCGGCTCTTTATAAAGAGCTCGAGCAATTGCTAATCGTTGCTTCTGTCCGCCAGATAGTGTTGCTCCATTTTCACCGATTTGAGTGGCGAATCCATTCGGTAGTTTTTCAACAAAATCGAGCATTCCTAACGTTTTACAAATATGAACCACGCGTTCCAAATCGGGGTTGAACTCACCAACTGCAATATTCTCCACAATACTACCCGAAAACAGGCTCAACTGTTGCGGCACACTGCTAATCCATCGGCGAAGGCTGGCGTTGGTGAAGTAGTCGATATTGTGATCGCCAATGTAAATTTTACCGCCGGATATAGGGTAAAGTTTCTGCAGCAACACAGCGAGCGTTGTCTTTCCAGAACCACTTTCGCCAATGATGGCGGTGAGTTTTCCCTTAGGTATAGTCAGATTAAATTGCTTAAAGACATCTGTTCTCGTACCGTAACTAAACGTAACATTTTCGAAACGAATATCACCGATAAAATTGGGTTTCAACTCCATCTTTTCGCCTTCCTCTTCGCGCTTTAAGTCCATAATATCGAAAAGACGATCGGCAGCTATCAATGCATTTTGAATCGTTTTGTTCATCGAAATAAGCGATGCCATTGGAGCGGTGAAATAGCCAATCAACGCATAAAAAGACAATAATTCACCGGGAGTGATTCTGTTATCTAAAACGAAATATGAACCTACCCAAAGAATAACAATAGTGAAAAGTCGCGTCAGAAACTCAGAAGAAAAAGTAGAGAAAATAGAATTCGTACCCGATCGATAGACCGTATGCAAAAGCGTGATAAATCGGGTTTCAGTTTTGATATTCGCAAAATCTTCAATGCCAAATTGTTTAATGGTTTTCACAGAATTTATGGACTCTACCAATTGACTTTCAAGTTCGGCAGTTCCCTCCATCAGCTTTCTTTCTTGTTTTTTATTGAGACTGTTCACCACCCAATAAAGCACCACATAAAACGGAATAATGGTAGACATAATCAACGCCAACTTCCAACTGTAGATAAACATCAATGCAAAAGAGAAAAAAACGATAAACACATTGACAATCAGTCCCACTATCGTTTCGTTGATGAATGCTCTGATTTTGACCGCATCATTCACCCGTGAGATAATCTCTCCCACCCGCATCGTGTCGAAAAACTGCTGTGGAAGTTTTAGTAAGTGTTTGTAATAGCCCAGTATCAGTTGTGCATCAATCTTTTGACCAGTCTGCAACATAAACACACTTTTGGCTGCACCAACAAAAAGCTGTAATACCAAAAGTATAAGCATCGCGCAACTCAACAAATTCAACAGATTTGAATTTCCGTTCACCAACACATTATCGGTAATTTTTTGAATGTAGATGGCTGTCGACAAACCCAAAACGGTATAGAGTATTGCTCCGACAAGCGATTGTGTCAGCACGCTTTTATGAGGTTTTAGCAAGTAGATAAACCGAGTGAGATTAGAGGTATTGTTGTCACCTGCCTCAAATTCAGTGCTCGGAATAAGCATCAGCAAAGCCCCAGTCCATATTTCCTCGAAATCATTAAACGATAATTTATGCATCTGCCCATCACTCGGATCCATATACTTCACCACCTCATTTTTAATGGAATAGATCACTACATAATGATGTAACGCCTCTTTCACGATGACGTGAGCGATACATGGAGTTGGCATTTTCAGTAGTGCCTCCATATTGCCCTTCAGTCCCTTTACCTGAAATCCGATTTTTTCGGCTGCTTGATATAAGCCTAATAGATTAGTGCCTTTTTTGTCAGTTCCAGCAATCTGACGTATGCGAGCAATTGGCAATTTCAACTTGTAATAAGCTGCCACCGATGCCAAACAGGCAGCACCACAATCGGTAATATCTTGCTGTTTTATTTTGACGTCCATCGTTACTGCTTTTTAATAAGTTTGGGATTCATCCAATCATCCATTTTATCGAAAAGTAGCTGAGCTAACGTTCGGCGAGTCAGATAAAACTGACCGGTAATAGTCATCCCTTTTTTAATATTTCCGATATATCCATTCCGGAGTGTCAGAGATTTTTTCTGAAGTTGACACCGCACACGAAATGCCGATTGATTGTTGCTCAATGTAACGATATCGTTCGAAATCTCTACGACTTTGCCAGCCACCACGCCCCATTCTCGGTAATTGAAAGCATCAAATTGAAATTCAACCTTTTGATTCAATTTGATATATCCAATATCTGATGGTTTGACATAACATTCTGCAATCAGATTGTTGTCTTCCGACAAATAACCGACTATTTGCCCTGGTGTGATAAAACTTCTAACTTGAAGACCTGCACTTTGTATAATTGCACCGTCGGCAAATGCCACGATAGAATAGTTCCGTTTTTCTTTTTGGAGTTGCTCAATGGTCGACGTAATATCCATGTTTTCTAAATCCATTCGCTTTCTATCGGCTTGCCAACGATTGCGGTATTCATTAAGTGACAAGTCGAGTTGCTTTAACGCCATTTCGTATTTGTTTTTATCCAACAAATAGTCTGACTCTGATAATACGTTTTTCTTGAAAAGGCTTTCACTGCGACTGAATTCGCGTTCCGAATACAAAACCTGTGTTGTCAACTCATTCTTTTTGGTGACCAGCTCATTGTGTTCACTCAAATACTTGTACCCTTTAGGCATTTTGTTCGACATCAGCAAATCAATATCACCAATGTTTCGCTGATTGTCGGCTTTCTTGGTTTTAGCTGCCGCTATCTGTTCATCAATTTTGTCGGTTCTCAAGATCAAAAGGGTATCACCTTTTTTTACTTTATGGTTTTCATCCATATTTATGCGGCTGACTTCACCATAAACCGCAGCTTGCAGCTTATTATTTTCATTAGGCGTACGAACAATACCCAGACATTGTGTCGAAATATCAATCTCGATAAAAGGTAATGCCAAAAGAATCAACAGAATACTCACCACAAATATCTGATAAACAATCTTGCTTCGCGAATCGTTTTTCGCGAAATGGTGCTCTGCCGTAAACTCAATAATTTCTGGAGGAAAAACGTCTTTCTTCATTCTTATCAAAAATACAAGTATAAACGGATATCATAAGTAATCCATTTTGTAAAGTTAGTGAAAAAATGAATATTGTTGTAGCTTTTAATAAAGAGCGATGAGATATTAAGCAAGAAGATGTGAGAACAACCTCCGCAGATTAAAAACAAAAAGAACACCAGTAACCAAATACTGATGCTCTAGTAGCCCATAGGAGAGTCGAACTCCTCTTTCTAGGATGAAAACCTAACGTCCT
>JBAXGL010000152.1:0-6148 GCA_037139375.1 Bacteroidales bacterium
AATAAGCTGAATCTATCCATTGCACTTTATTCACAAATTGAATCGATTATCGGTGCACAACCCACAAAAAATGCCACCATTCAACTTCCCGAAATGAAATACATCAGCCGAGCACCTCAACAGTTTAATTTGAATCTGGCAGCCGATGTGACGTTCGACAAAATCTCTGAAATGGCGAAACAACAACTTGTGAATAAGACATTTGCCGACGGGAACAAAAAAATCACCATCACCAACTTGTCTATTTTCGGAAGTGACGGTAAAGCCGTATTTGTGGCAGATGTAATTGGCTCTATCAAAGGAAAGATTTACTTTACTGGAAATATGGTTTACAACAAAGAGAAAAATGCATTGGAAATCGCACAACCTCAATTCGAGCTCAAAACGAATAACTTCTTGCTGAAATCGGCATCTTGGTTGGCACACGGCATTATTTTGAGTAAAATTATACCATACCTGACCTATCCTTTACAAGAAGATTTGGATAAAATCAAGAACGAATCCAACAAAATGCTGAGCAACTACACTGTGTATGGTGGAATGGCATTACAAGGCAAACTGAATCAAGTGTTCGTGACTGACTTTTCGCTCGTTCCAGGTGCAGTGCGCGTGATGGCAACAGTGAAAGGAAACGTTGCTTTGAAGGTTCAGGATATCCAATTTTAAATTAACGTGAAGTAGCAAAGCCGCTAAGAAATTTATTCCATATTAACCTTTGCTTCTTAGCCCCTTAGCGTTCAATTTCAAAAATATGCACTACAAAATAGTAGCACCCGCAACATTGAAGGGCACAATTAAATTGCCAGCATCAAAAAGCATCAGCAATCGTGTGTTGATACTCAACGCATTGAGCGACAGTCCGTTCGAAGTTCAGAATGTGGCCGAATGCGACGATACGCAAGTGATGCTCAACGTGCTCGATTCGGACGACAACCATTTCGACATTAAAGCGGCAGGCACGGCAATGCGTTTCCTCACAGCTTTCCTGTCAAAAATTTTAGGCGAATGGACCATCACCGGCACCGAGCGCATGAAAAATCGTCCGATACGTATTTTGGTGGATGCCATCAACCAGTTAGGTGGAAAAATTGAATACATTGAAAAAGAGGGATATCCACCGTTGCGCATTTTCGGAAGTGCTTTGACGGGTGGTGAACTCGACCTCGACGGGAGTGTCAGTTCGCAATACATCTCTGCTCTGCTGATGATTGCTCCCACTATGGAGAAAGGACTTACACTACGACTGCAAGGTGAAGTGATTTCCCAAGCCTACATCAGCATGACACTGAAGTTACTCGAAGAGTTTGGTGTCAAATCATCGTGGAATGGCAATGTAATACGTATTCAATCCCAGGAATTTATTCCGCGGGAATATATCGTCGAATCTGATTGGTCGTCGGCATCGTATTGGTACGAAATGGTGGCGCTCAGCAACGATGCCGAAGTGGAACTGATCGGCCTCCACAAAAACAGCACACAAGGCGATTCGAAAGTAGCGGATATTTCTTCGCAACTTGGGGTAAAAACAACTTACACAAAAGAAGGTGTAAAGCTAACCAAAACAGGAAGTGTGACTCCGAAGTTGATTTACAACTTTGTCGATCAGCCCGATTTGGCGCAGACATTTGTAGTGACCTGCTGCATGCTTGGCATTCCGTTTTATTTCAACGGATTGCAAACGCTCAAGATAAAAGAAACCGACCGCATTCTGGCGTTGAAAAACGAAATGAAGAAGTTGGGATTTATGATTGCAGATAAGAAAGACTCGATATTAGAATGGAATGGCGAGCGATGCTCTCCTGATAGCGATGCTGCTATTGCAACCTACGAAGATCATCGCATGGCAATGGCATTTGCGCCTGCAGCACTAAAGCTCGACTCGATAACGATAGCAGAGCCGCAAGTGGTCTCAAAATCCTATCCACTCTATTGGGAGAATCTGAAATCAGTCGGATTTGAAGTGACTGAATAACTACCACTTATCTATATAAATGAAACGCACGAGAAAATAATTTTCGTGCGTTTTTTAATATCGCATTTTTCAAAATATCTGACAAAAAGTACCAATGAATCACTTTTGGTTTTATATTTGCGGATTGTTGAGACAATCATTCTCAAAATTTTAACCTTAAATCAAATAATTATGAAATTTAAATTGGTCGTGTTCTCTCTATTTTTGACATTCACGATGTCAATTCTGGCACAAAATGCAGATAAAATCATAGGCTATTACCTAACAGTTGATGAAAAAACAGGTGCTGAAAAATCGCAAGTACAAATTTCAAAATCTCAAAATGGAACTTATATCGGTAAAATTGTTTGGTTGAAAGAGCCGAATCGTAATGGAGCACCTAAATTAGATGATTACAATACGGAGAAGAATTTGAGATCAAGACCACTTTTGGGGTTACCGCTAATTCGCGATTTCGTTTACAACGCAGGAGATAATGAGTGGAAAGATGGCTCTATTTATAATCCGTCGAATGGAAAAATCTACCATTGTATCATCAAATTTGAAGGGAATAATAAATTGAAAGTTACTGGATATGTTGGTGCCGCTTGGATGGGACTCAATAAAACAGCAACTTGGACAAAAGAAGCAGCTTTACGTAAATAAAACCGTTTCAAAAAAATATATCTGTGAATAAAGCCAACGGAAATCCGAAGGCTTTATTTTTTTGACCTAATTTGTTTTGAACAAAAGAGCATAAAAAAGGGTTTTTATACTGCCGTATTGCATGATACGTCAATAATGATAAAAGTTTTCTATAATGGAATATATAGTAGAAGTAAGCGGGGTGAAGAAATCCTTCAAAGACGTGCATGCCGTGAAAGGTGTTTCGCTGACCATCAAGCCCGGTGAGTTTGTGGGATTGCTTGGTCCCAATGGTGCTGGCAAAACTACGCTCGTGGAGATGATCGAAGGTCTGCAACAACCCGATGCAGGAGAGATAAAGATAGCAGGTAAAACGTGGAAAAAGAATGCCAAAGAATTGCATCAACTCATTGGGCTTTCGCTGCAAGAGACGCACTTCATCGACCGTTTGACGGTGTTCGAAACAGCGCAACTGTTTGCCAGTTTCTACAAGTTGGGCAACGACCGTGTGAACGAAGTGCTCGATTTAGTGAGTCTGCAAGAGAAGAAAAAAGCGTTTGTCAATAATCTGTCGGGCGGACAACGTCAACGGTTGGCATTGGGTATTTCGTTGCTCAACAAACCATCGGTGTTGCTACTCGACGAACCTACCACCGGACTCGACCCGCATGCTCGTCGCGAGATTTGGATGATTCTGAAGAAACTGAAAGATGAATTGAACACCTCACTCATCTTGACAACACACTACATGGAAGAGGCCGAATTTCTGTGCGACCGCATCGTGATGATGGATCATGGCACAATCCTTGCCGATGGACCGCTCGACCAACTGCTGCGCGACTTCGACAACGCCCGCAACCTCGACGAACTATTTATCAACATGACCGGTAGACATTTGTATGAATAAAAAAATTAGCAGATTCGGAAATTGGCACATTAGCATATTAAACAATTAGCACATTCAATCAAATGAATAAAATCACAAATCATCAACTATATCGCCTGACGGCATCGCACATCAAAGAGATTGTGCGCGAACCAGCCGTACTGTTTTGGGGCATCGTTTTCCCGATACTGATGGCGTGGGGATTGGGCATCGCCTTTTCGACCAAACAAGATGTAACCAGCGAAATTGCCGTAATTCAGCATGCTGGCAGTACAGATTTTCAGAAATCGACGCTATACGACATTCTGGAACATCACCCCGACAAACAAAAAGGCGATTATCTGTTACCGCTCAAAAACAAGAAACTGGGCAATGCAAACCTAGTGTTTCACGAATGTACAGAGGCAGAAGCGCACGTATTGTTAAAAAAAGGAACAGTTACCCTTATCGTAGATGTGGTGAATGGCAAAACGCTCTACTATTTCGACCCGGCCAATGCCGAAGCGCAGTTGCTATATCAATTGGTGAAAGGTGTTGTGTACAATGGTCCCAATTACTACGCTGCGCATCAAGAAGAGATAAAACCACTGACAGTGACGGGCACTCGCTACATCGACTTTCTCGTTCCCGGTCTGTTGGCAATGGGCATCATGATGTCGTCGTCGTGGGGAATCAGCTACACATTGATTGAACGTCGGTCGAAAAAACTACTGCGCCGCATGGTGGCAACACCGATGCGCAAGTCGAACATGCTGATTGCACTCATTTTCGCACGTTTCGTGATGAACATCGCAGAAGCATTGCTGCTATTTGCCTTTGGTTGGTGGTATTTCGATATTCAGATTCAAGGGAGCATGTTCGCACTGTTCACGCTCTTTGTGGCGGGGAATATTGCATTTGCTGGAATCTCAGTGATTATTTCGTCGCACACTGCGAATTCGGAGGTAGGTAACGGTCTCATCAACGCGGTGGTTACACCCATGATGGTGCTTTCGGGTATATTTTTCAGCTATCATCATTTCCCCAATTGGGCAATTTCGGTCATCGAATACCTCCCACTCACGATGCTTGCCGACGGTGTTCGTAGCATTTTCAACGAAGGTGCAGGCTTGATGGAAGTTTGGAAAGCAGCTATTGTACTTTCTACCACTGGAGTTGTCACTTTTATTATTGGACTGAAAACATTCAAATGGTATTGATTTTGACATTTACAATTTGATAATTTACAATTTACTATTGGCTACGCAACGCATACAGGAATAACTTTGCGCTCTTTGCATATTGCTTTGCGTTCTTTGCGGTTAAAAAGCGACTCTATTCTTAATTCTTTGAAGCAAAACAAACAAAGCGACCAATCGTTTGTTTAAAAGGTAATAAATTACAAATCAATAATATACAAATCTATGAAACGAATAAATGTCATCTTAATGCTGCTCTTCATTGCAGTAGTTTCGGTATCGGCTCAGTTCAAACAAACTCCGCTGCCATACAAATATGGTGCTCTGGAACCTTACATCGATAGCACGACGATGTATATCCACTTCAACAATCACCATGCGGCATATACCGACAAACTCAACAAGTCGTTGGAGAAATACCCTGAACTGTATAAACGAGACATCATTGATTTGATGAAAAATGTCAACACTCTACCTGCTGAAGTACAAACATCTATCCGAAACAATGGTGGTGGATTTTACAACCACGCATTCTTTTGGACCATCATGGCTCCAGCAGGTTCTACCAAAATATCGGCCAAATTAGAGAAAAAACTGGTTGATAATTTTGGAAGTGTTGATGCCTTTAAAGCTGAATTTGAAAAGGCTGCAGCAACTCGATTTGGTTCGGGTTGGGCTTGGCTGATTAAAGATGCTAGCGGTAAACTGAAAATTTTCTCAACTGCCAATCAAGACAATTCATATCTACCTGATGCCTCGGTGAAAGGTGTTCCTGTATTGGCATTAGACGTTTGGGAACATGCCTATTACCTCAAATATCAATCGAAACGACCTGCCTACATCAAAGCATTCTGGAATGTGGTGAACTGGACAGAAGTGGAACGATTGATTGGCGAATAATTTTTCCTTACAAAACTTGAATCGGCCATCTGAGTAATTTAGGTAGCCGATTTTTTGTATCCTAACCTATCAAATTTAATCACAAAAATTTGAGATTTACAGAATAAAAGCGATAGCTTTGTATTATGAAATTTAGAACTATGAACAAACAATTAACCATTGCACTCGTTGCACACGACAAACGTAAAGCAGACATGGTCGAATGGGCTGTGTTCAACGCTGACACTCTTTCGAAACACAAATTGATCTGCACTGGGACAACTGGCGGATTGATTAAAAAAGCACTTAATGACAAAGGAGTTCAGGCTGATATCACCTGCATGAACTCAGGTCCGTTGGGTGGAGATGCCGAAATTGCGGCTTTAGTGGTGCGCAAGCAGGTAAACCTCGCAATCTTCCTGATTGACGACCTCAACCCACAACCACACGAAGCAGATATTCAGATGTTGCTTCGCCAATGCCGCGTGCACAACGTACCTATTGCTTGTAATCGCTACAGTGCTGACTTGATGATTACCAGCACCTTGTGGGACAACGATGATTATGTGCCACTCGAACCGCGCTACATTAATTTCAAACGAAAATAAA
>JBAXGL010000153.1:0-6108 GCA_037139375.1 Bacteroidales bacterium
TGGTTCAAGTGGTGTTGGATAGATGAAATAATTAACCGAGAGGCTCTTTATTTATTAAAGAAACATAGCAGGATTTTGGTTTTACACCAAAATCCTCTTTTTTTTCATCCTCTATCACATCAAAAAGTGAGTTTTAGATTATCTAGAAATTCAATGTATTACCCCGTCTAAATGCATTACTATTAAAATCAGCCACTTACGTCACACCACTGTTCAAGCGGAAAACATTAACAATGTTAAATGTAAAAATTATAGCTTGTTCGTTTGCATATTCAATAAAACAAAACTATATTTGTTCTATAAAAACATAAGTCGCGTTGTTCTGAATTGGTAAACTCAACGTTTTTATTATTCCGAGACTTTAGCTTCAGACTTTCAATGGCGGGCCACACCTTTCGGGGATCATTTATGACGGTGGATTACAAAGAGGGCGAGCACTCAAAACCTGTCAATCGGAGTTTCATTCTATCAACAGCGCGACTTTTTTTCTTAAAATGACTAACTCTTCTATAAGGCTCAAACTTCGGTTTGTGCCTTTTTTTTTATTTCTTCTTCCAATATTGCTCCAAAAGCACCACAAAATGAATCATTTAGTTGATACAACCAAAAAAGTCCTCAATTTGTCCCAAAACTACCTTCAATTGTTCAATCATATTTGATTAAATTCGTCCCTTTAAACCTTGCGCGAATTAGTGTTGCCATTGCGTTATCTTAAATAACACCACTTATGAATTATCAAGACAAAACAAAAGAAGAACTTATACAGGAATTAGTGTTGCTCAAAGCAGAAAATCAACTACTAAGTTCATCAAAAAAAGTGTCTACCCACAACACCGAGGATATCCGGGAAAGTAAACTGCGGTGGTATGAGCGATTTTTTGAAGACAACCATTCTGTCATGCTTCTGATAGATTCACATTCGGGTAAAGTAATCGATGTAAATCCTGCAGCCTCTATATACTATGGCTGGACACGCTCAGAAATGCAAAAAATGAACATTTCGAAAATCAACACCTTATCGCCCGATGATGTAAAAGTAGAAATGCAAAAAGCTATGACGGACAAAAGACGTCATTTTCTCTTCAAACATAGGTTGGCAAATGGTGAGGTAAGAGATGTAGAAGTCTATTCAGGTCCTATTTCATTTGGACATACAACTTATCTCTATTCAATAGTTCATGACGTTTCGGAAAGGACTAAAGCCATTGAGAATTTACGGATAAGTGAAGAGAAATACCGTAATATTTTCGAAACGGTACAAGATGCTTACTACGAAGTTTCTCCAGACGGAATATTACTTGACGTAAGTCCATCCATTAAAACTATCTCCAAAGGGCAATATACTCGCGAAGAAACTATTGGCAAGTCATTCGTAGACTTTTACGCTGACCCTGATGCACGTGCTCTATTTCTTAAGCAATTAATGTCACAAGGGAAAGTCACTGATTATGAGTTATCCTTAACGAATAAAGATGGCTCGATTGTTCCCGTTGCAATTTCAACGACTATCATCAAAGATTCTGTTGGAAATTTGCTAAAGATTACCGGAAGTATGCGTGACATTTCTCGACGTAAAAAAGCTGAAAAAGAAATACTTAAATTTAAAACCATTGCCGATCAAGCTAATTATGGTGTGATTTTATCATCCTTAGAAGGAATATTTCTTTATGTAAATGATGCTTTTGCTAAAATGGTAGGTTGGGAAGTAGATGATTTAATAGGGAAACATTCATCTGTTGTGCATAACGAAGATCAAGCAGAAAGAGTGGAGGAAATAATTTCACTCATGAAATCGAATAAAGGATTTACATCAGAGGAACTTTATCATACTAGAAAGGACGGTTCATCGTTTCCAACTCAAATGAGTTCAAAGGTTATTTTCGACGAGAATAATGTTTCCCAATATTTATCAGCTACCGTTATTGATATTTCTGATCGTAAGCTTGCCGAAGATAAGATTAACAAGTTAAACCGACTAAAAACAGTAATCAGCCATATCAATCAGGCTATTATTACTGAGAAAGACAAAGATTCACTTCTTCAAAAAGTTTGTAGTGTAGCAATTGATTATGGTAATTTCCGAATGGCATGGATTGGGTTAGTTGAAGAAAACACAAAACAGGTCAAACCTTACATTTCAGCTGGTTTTGAAAATGGTTACTTATCTCACATAAAAGCTATCTCTATAGATGAAAATGCTCCTGAAAGTCATGGGCCAACTGGCTCTGCCTTGCGCAATGGGAAGCCTTTTGTAACAAATGATATTGAAAATGATCCGACAATGGTAATTTGGAAAGACGAAGCTATAAAGCGTAATTACAACTCGTCTATTGCATTACCATTAAAACAATTTGGCGAAATTTTTGGGTCGCTAAGCTTGTACTCCTCTCAAACTAATTTCTTTAACGAGGAAGAAACAGAACTTTTAGTTGAGGTTGTGAATAACATAAGTTACGCTTTAACTGCTATTGAATCAGAACTTGAACGAAAAAGAGCTGAAGAAATGATGAATCAAAAATCCACCATTCTCTCCAATCTGCTTATCAATTTGAAGGAAGGCGTTTTACTCGAAAATGCAGACCGAAAAATAGAATTAACCAACCAGATGTTTTGCGAAATGTTTGGTATTCCTGCTCCTCCAGATGCCATGATTGGAGGCGATTGTAGTGATTCGGCAGAGCAATCAAAATACCTGTTCAAGAATCCTGAAAAATTTGTGGTAGACATCCACAGAATAGTTAGTGCGAAAAAACCTGTTTTCAACGACGAATTGGAATTATTGGACGGTCGTTACCTTGAGCGAGATTTCATTCCGACATACCTAGAAGATATATATAGTGGTCATTTGTGGAAATACAGAGATATTACTGAAAGAAAATTAGCTGAAATCGAATTAAAAAAGATTTCTCAAGCCGTTGATCAAAGTCCAGTAATGACTATTATTACTGGTATTGAAGGAAAAATTCAATATGCAAATCCCGCATTAACAAAATTGACTGGTTACACCAAAGAAGAACTGATCGGGCAGAAACCAAATATATTGAGCTCGCACGAAAAGACACAGCTAGATTATCAGGATTTATGGAAAACAATCACATCAGGAAAACAGTGGAAAGGTGAATTTCATAATAAGAAGAAGAATGGTGCATTGTATTGGGCTAGTGCAGTAATTGCACCAATGATTAATTCGAAAGGGAAAATCACACACTATGTTTCGGTAGAAGAAGACATCACCCACCGCAAACAGATGGAGAAAGAGCTGATCGAATTAAATGAAAGTTTGGAGCGCAAAGTAGAAGAAAGAACAACACAACTGAATGAAGCAAACATAAAACTAGAAAATGATATTCAAAAACGAATATTAATAGAAATCGATTTGCGTTGGAACAAATCATTATTGGAATTAATGTCTAATTCTTCCCCTTTAGGTTTTTTGGTGGTTGATAATCGTACAGACGAAATATTGTATTTTAATCATCGCTTCTGCAGAATATGGGGGATCCAACAGTTGGAAGAGCAAATGAACCGGGGCGAATTAAAGAATAATGATATTATCCCCTATTGTTTACCAGTGTTAGCAGATATTCCAGCTTTTGCCGAGTCGTGTGAACCCTTACAGGATGAAAATAATAGAGTTGTTGTTGAAGATGAAATACCCTTCATAAATAATCAAATAGTACGCAGATTTTCCACCCAAATACGAGGAGAAAACGATGAGTATTTTGGTCGGTTCTATATTTTCGAAGATATTACAGAACGGAAGCAGGCTGAATTTGCATTATTGGAAAGTAAAGAGATTTTCTCATCATTTATGGATTATTTACCGGCAGTTGTCTTTATAAAAGATCAAGAAGGGAGAACATTATTTGTAAACAAATTTATGGATGATGCATTTGGTGCTTTACAATGGGTTGGAAAAACTATGCAGGAGGTGTTTCCTGGTGAACTTGGGCAGAAGTTTTTAGCTGATGACATGAATTCTTTTCAAATGGGATATCAGAGAATCGAAGAAAGTTTGTATCAGCTTGATGGACAATTGCATGAATATGAAACCCAAAAATTCGTAATTAACAGAACAGGCAGAGAACCTTTACTCGGAGGAATAGCTCTTGATATAACGGTACGAAAAAATGCACAAGCATTGATTTCACAAACACAACATAACTACGAAACATTTTTCAACACCATTGACGATTTTCTCTTTGTGTTGGACGAACAGTGGAATATTATTCATATCAACGACACGGTTAGCGAACGCCTTCAATTCAACAAAGAGGAGTTGAACGATAAATCTGTTCTGATGGTTCATCCACCTGAACGGCGCGAAGAAGCAGGTCGCATTGTGGGCGAAATGCTTGCTGGCTCAGCAGATTTTTGCCCTGTTCCGTTAATGACCAAAACAGGATCGCTCATACCTGTTGAAACAAAAGTAAAAGCAGGTCACTGGAATGGGAAACCGGTGATTTTTGGAGTAAGCAAAGATGTATCTAAAATTCAGTTATCGGAAGAAAAATTCTCAAAAGCATTTCGTTCTAACGCATCATCGATGGCAATTAACGGCTTCGACGATGGTCTTTTTATAGATGTAAACGATACATTTGTCAACACCATGGGTTATTCGAGAGATGAATTAATTGGAAAAACTTCTTTAGAATTAAATCTTTTTGATAGCGAAGAAGCCAGAGACGCAATTTATATTGACTTGAAGAATAATATTAAAGTAAAAGAAAAAGAGATAAAAGTGATAACTAAATCGGGTAGAAAAATTACAGGTTTATTCTCTGCCGAACAAATTTACATTGGCGATGAATTATGTATGCTAACTCTGTTTGTTGATATCTCAGAACGTATAAAAGTAGAAGAAGAGAGCCGAATTGCCCGTATGGAAGCTGAAAAAGCCAATCTTGCAAAAAGTGAATTCCTATCGCGCATGAGCCATGAGTTGAGAACGCCAATGAACTCTATTCTTGGGTTTGCTCAATTACTGGAAATGGGTGATCTAAATTTGAACCAGAAAAAAGGCGTTAATCATATTATGAAAAGTGGAAAACATCTATTAAATTTGATAAATGAAGTATTAGATATTTCGCGCATCGAAGCTGGTCGTCTCGACATTTCCATAGAACCCATTCAAATCGATACAATTATCCTCGAAATGATGGATATACTTACGCCATTTGCAGAAAGGCATCAAATCAAACTTCAGCTCGCACCTTCTGATGTCAATAAGTCGTTTGTAAATGCTGATCTTCAGAGCTTTAGGCAAGTTTTACTGAACTTGATTAATAATGCTATAAAATTCAATAAACAAGGGGGTGATGTAACTGTAAAAGCGGAGATTAAAGCTGAAAATAAAAACGATAAATCTACCATCCGCATTTCAATATCAGATACAGGTCGAGGGTTAAGGCAAGAAGATATATCGAAATTATTCATTCCATTCGAACGAATTACCGCTCTCAATACTCAGATTGAAGGCACAGGGCTGGGTTTGGCAGTTGTCAAAAAACTGACGGAGAATATGGGTGGATCTTATGGGGTTGAGAGCGTACTTGACGAAGGTAGTACATTTTGGATCGAACTGCAAAAATCTAATAATCAACTAGATAAGGATGATAAATCGAAAACATTATCTGATGAAGAGCTTGATGCATCTGAAAAGATTGGTACAGTTTTGTATATAGAAGACAATCAAGAGAATATTGATTTGATTACTGATATATTAGAATCATATCGTGCCAACATCAAACTGCACACCTCATACTTCGGGAGTGAAACTGTAAGGTTAGCAAAAAAACATCGTCCTGACCTAATATTGTTAGATGTCAATCTACCTGATATGAATGGTGCAGAGGTCTTATATTCACTCCAATGCGATTATCGAACGAAAGGCATACCAGTGATCATATTAAGCGCTGATGCCATGGAAAATCAAATTCAGAAACTATTAAAAGCTGGTGCTTACGATTATATTACAAAGCCAATCGACATAAAGTCGTTTCTCGAAACTGTCGATAAATTCATTCAAAAAAAATAAATAAGTCAATTAAAACAAATAAATAAGTCAATTAAAACAAATAAATATGGAACAAACATTGTTTACTGATG
>JBAXGL010000154.1:0-6103 GCA_037139375.1 Bacteroidales bacterium
GTAAAGCAGCTATCGATGCAGAACGTTTCCTGTCAGAGTTGGGAGCATAAAATATAAATTCAAAAGGGAGCCTCAATATAATGAGGCTCCCTTTTTTTTATTCAATTTGAAAGAGATAATATTAAATAGGAGGTGTATTCAACATAAATATTTCGTTAGCGTAATGAAGTCCATAGTACGAAGTCACACCAAAACTAATTAACCAGATTATCACCAATATCCAGCCTGCTAAAGTGGAAGTCTTTTTCCAATTAAATAGTTTTTGAAAAATTGCATACGCTATAGCTCCAAGTGGAATCCCAATAAACACTAGTAGTGCTGCAATAAATTGAGGGTACATCGCAACGTTTCCCATATTGATGCCTTCAATGTATATATTTGTGCCAAAAGGCATAAATGGAGAGCTAATTCCACTAAAAATGAATGGAATACTAAATGCAAGAACGCCCACAAGAAGCATCAGTATCATAAATCCGAGGCATCCGAAGAAGCCGCCAATTAAGGCTGTTGCTATTTTTGCTAATGCTTGAATGATTTTCACGATAGCCTCGCCTATCTGCTGAAAGAAGCTACGTGTTCGTTCAGATTTCAACTCTTTTTCTGTTTTTTCAGCGACACGTTCTACATTCTCCTTGACGAAATTTTTAATATTCTCGATGGTTGGAGCCTCACCACGCATTTCCAATTTTTGAGCAGATGTTTTTGCTTCAGGGATTATTATCCAACTGACAATGTAGATTGGTATGATCGTGCCAAAACCAAGGATAATCAGTAACACTAGAATAAGTCGGATTATTGCAATATCCACATTTAGATATTGACTTATACCAGCCGCGACACCTCCAATATACCCGCTTTCAATGTCGCGATAAAGTCGTTTTTGAATTTTTTGCGAGCCATTATCACCTTCGGCAGTTGTTTCAGCAGGTTCTTTTTTGTCTTCATTTGCTTCTGTCGATTCTTCCGATTGAGTCTCTATCTCATTCGGATTACCCATTATGGCAATGATTTCCATAACTTCTTTCTGTGTAATTACTTGCATTCCGTAGCGCAGTCTTTCGTTGAATAGTTCTGAAAATCGAGCTTCGATATCAGTCATTATTTCATCCGAATCCTTTTCATTTTTAAAATGAGTGCGCAATCCTTCGAAATAATCTTGCAAAATTTGATAGGCATCTTCGTCTATATTATAAACTGTATTTGCCAGATTGATGGATAATGTCTTTTTCATAAGGTTGTTTCAATTTGTTCTGATGATTTAATACTCTCGATTGTTGAATTTAGTTCGTTCCACGAATTTTCTAATTCGCCCAAGAAAAGTGCCCCTTTTTCGGATAGATTGTAGTATTTTCGAGGTGGTCCCTGAGATGATTCCTTCCACGAATAGGAGAGCAATTCATCGTTTTTCAGTCTTGTGAGCAGCGGGTAAAGAGTCCCTTCTACTACTAGCAATCGTGCTTCTTTTAGTGCTTGTATTATATCTGATACATAAGCTTCGTGTTTACTCAATATCAGTAGAATGCAATACTCTAACACACCCTTGCGCATTTGCGATTTTACATTTTCTACATTCATAACATTAATTTTATACTGCAAATGTATGTTTATTTATAGTACTATGTATCACATAATACTATAAATATTAAAATATTAACAATAATTAAACTATTGACTTGGCGTTTAAGAGGAGGTGAAAGTGAGAAATTCGTGAGATTTTGGCTGTCAATTCCTTTGTAGATAAAGGATTGAGAATGTTTGATTATGCGTTTTCTGGATCTTCAAAGATTTGAGGGTCGCTTAGTTCTTCGTCACCAACTAATGGATTTTCTCCTTTGAATACACGGTTACGAAAATCAGCATCAGTTTGGATTTTCTTCATCGACTTTCTTGCGGCATTTTGTTGTGACTCTTTTTTTGAAAATCCTGTACCTACTCCTGCCGGAATATTTCCAATAACAACTTGGGTGTGGAAAATTGGATTTTTGTGTTCGTCGCTAGATGTATTTATCAGAGTAAAATCAAGAGAAATCTTGTATTTCTGGCTCCATTCGATGAGTTTCGATTTGAAGTTCACCTCTTTACGCGCAACCTGTGCTAGATTGATATACGGTTTTATGATCTTTTTCTCGACAAATTGACGGCATTTTTCGTAGCCATAGTCGATGTAGATTGCTCCAACGAGTGCTTCGAGAGCATTACCGTAGATACTGCTGTTTTGTGCTTTTGTTCTTGAGGAAATAACAATAGCTTTGTCAAGTCCAAGTTCTAACGCAATTTTATTGAGAGATTCGCGCTGGACGATTTTGGAACGAGTGTTGGTAAGAAAACCCTCTTTTTTCCCTTCGAATGTATGATAAACAATATCTGCAACAATGGCATCGAGAATAGCATCACCTAGAAATTCTAGGCGTTCATTGTTTACCCATCGACCTTTGTCGTTTTTCAACGAAGATGATTTATGAAGAAATGCTTGTTCGTAAATCTCGATGTTGTTGGGGTAAAACCCGAGGATCTTGTAATAAAGCAAATACGGCTCTTTTCTTTTTACAGAATAGAGCCGTATCTTATGGTATAAATTGGTAAGCACGGTAGTTACTTAACAAATTTCTTTACAATTACACTTGCATTGTGTCCACCAAAGCCGAAAGTATTAGAAAGTGCTGCATTTACAACACGTTTCTGTGCTTTGTTGAAAGTGAAATTGAGCTTATAGTCAATATCAGGATCTTCGTCACCTTCAGTGAAGTTGATGGTTGGAGGAACAATATCGTTTACAACTGACAAAATAGCAGCCATTGCTTCCATCGCTCCAGCAGCACCAAGTAGGTGGCCAGTCATTGATTTAGTCGAACTGATGTTCAAGTTATAAGCGTGATCTCCAAATACATCTTTTATTGCTTTACATTCCGAGATATCACCTACTGGAGTTGATGTGCCGTGAACGTTTACGTAATCAATATCTTCAGGATTCATTCCTGCATCTTTCAATGCACGTCTCATCACTAATTTCGCGCCTAACCCTTCTGGGTGAGTAGCTGTCAAGTGATATGCGTCTGCCGACATTCCACCTCCTACAACTTCACAAAGAATGTTTGCTCCACGAGCTAATGCGTGATCTAAGTCTTCGAGAATCAGTGTTACAGCACCTTCTCCCATTACAAAGCCATCGCGGCTTTTACTGAATGGACGAGAAGCTTTTGTTGGTTCGTCGTTGCGAGTCGAAAGTGCAGTCAGAGCATTGAATCCACCCACGCCACCTGGCGTGATAGATGCTTCAGCACCACCAGCAACAATAATATTTGCTTTGCCTAAACGGATTAGGTTGAAAGCATCAATAATTGCATTTGTTGACGATGCACAAGCAGAAACTGTTCCAAAGTTAGGACCTCTAAAGCCATACATCATTGAGATGTGACCTGCAGCTATATCCGAAATCATTTTTGGAATGAAGAATGGATTGAACCGTGGTCCTTTTTCTATATTTGTGTAATAGTTGGCAATTTCTGTTTCGAAAGTGCCAATACCACCTATTCCTGCAGCAATAACTACTCCTACTTCGTCACAATCGGTTTTTTCTAAATCGATACCGCAATTTACAATCGCTTCACGAGCCGAAGCTACAGCCAATAAGGCGTAACGGTCGAATTTGCGAATCTCTTTGCGGTCGAGAAAACCACTTGCATCGAAGTTTTTGACTTCACAAGCAAACTGAGTTTTGAACAAAGACGCATCGAAAAGAGTAATAGGCCCGGCACCACTAACTCCATTTACTAGAGATTCCCACGTTTCAGAAACGTTTCCTCCTAGCGGCGTTACTGCTCCCAGACCTGTTACTACAACTCTTTTTAATTCCATAAATAATTAACTAAATCAATTATTTAGAAGCAGCTTCGATGTGAGTGATTGCGTCACCTACAGTACCGATTTTTTCTGCTTGATCGTCTGGAATTGAAATTCCAAATTCTTTTTCGAATTCCATAATCAACTCTACAGTGTCAAGTGAATCTGCACCAAGGTCATTGGTGAAGCTTGCTTCTAGAGTTACTTCTGATTCTTCTACTCCTAATTTGTCAACGATAATCGCTTTTACTTTTGATGCAATTTCAGACATAACTTAAAGTTTTTAGTGAATTAATAAATATAGTTTCTTAATTTTGCAGTGCAAAGTAACGCAAAATTATTCAATCTGCCCAATAATTGAGCCATTTATTTATTGATTTTTGCACAATGTCTATTTTAATGTGCAAAAAAATGATGCGAATTTGATGTATTTTTATTGTTTTAAAATAGCAAATAATTGCAGTAAATGATTGATATATATGGCATTATGTTGCATTTTGTATTTCTTCTACTTTTGAATCATTCTTATTAGAGTATATATAATGAAAAAAGTTGCCATTTTTGCATCAGGTTCGGGTTCGAATGCCGAAAACATTGTTCACTATTTCGAAAAGAAGAATCTGATCGAAATTCCCCTTATTTTGACAAATAATCCCTCAGCTTTTGTGATTGAACGGGCGAAAAAACTGAACATTCCGTGCGAAGTATTCGCGAAAACAGATTTGACTGAGTCTAATAAAATTGTCGATTTGTTGAAATCTCTCGAAGTTGAATGGCTGGTTTTAGCTGGTTTTTTGCTGAAAATTCCACAAAACCTAATCGATGCCTTTGATGGTCATATCGTGAATATTCATCCAGCCTTGTTGCCAAAATACGGTGGAAAAGGGATGTATGGAGACAAAGTGCATCAAGCAGTTGTTGATGCAGGTGAGTCGGAATCGGGAATTACGATTCATTACGTAAATGAGCATTATGATGAAGGTACGATTATTTCGCAAGTGAAATGTGAGGTAAAATCTGAGGATACAGCTAATGATGTGGCGAATAAAGTGCATGCATTGGAATATGAGCATTTCCCAAAAGTTCTTGAACAAATATTCCAATAGAAAATTATGAAAGTAGTTACTGTTATTATTGGGATAATCATATTGCTACTGAATTTCTCATGCAAAAAACAAAATCAAGTCAATGTAAAGATTGAGCGATTCGATACAGATTTGTATCAACTTTTAACCAATAACATCGATTCTAATTTCGAGAATTCATTTGTTGAAAAATACGCCGATTTCGTACCTATATATATAGGTGGGGTACTTCGTCTACAAAACAGAGGCAATGAAAAAAGTATGGCAATCTTACACAGTTACTTTCAAGACAGCACTCTGATGCATTTGTATGCCGATGAACAGGCAAAGTTTCGAGATGTGTCTGCTATAGAAAGGAGTTTAAGCGAAGCTATTTCGACATATAAACTGTGGTTCCCAAAAGACTCTGTCCCAACTTTTCGAATGCATGTCTCAGGATTAACTCAATCGGTGATTACTTCAGGTTCGGTGGTCTCTATTTCAGGGGATAAATATTTAGGTAAAGATTATCCATTATATAAATCGTATTTCTACGAATATCAATTGCCGACTATGCAAACAGAAAATGTCGTTTGTGATGCACTGAAGGCTTTTTTGGAAGGACGTTTTCCCGAAGCAAATGCAAACATATTAGTTGATCGAATGATTTATCAAGGAGTTGTGTCTGTTACTGTCGAACAGATGCTCCCGCAGCAGGATGCGAAGAATTTACTTGGATACGAAGATAAGGAATTTGAGTGGCTCACAAAAAACGAGAAAAACATTTGGATTTATATGGTGGAAAGCGAGCAACTTTATACTTCAGACCAGCTAACGATTACGAAATACATGGAAGAGGCTCCCTTTACCTCTTTTTTTGGACAAAGTTCACCTGCTCGAATAGGGCGTTTTATAGGATACAAAATTGTGAAAAGCTATTTGAAGAAGAAGAATCTACCTATTTCCAGCCTCTTACCACGTTTTGATGCAAAAAATGTTTTAGCTGAATCAGGATATCGACCATAATCAACTTTTAAAAAAAACTCCAATATATTTTGATATTAAAAAATATACTTTATATTTGCAAAATATATTTTATGAATAATGAATTTATTTTGTTTTAATATATTTTCTTTTAACCATTTAAATTTAATGAACATGAAAAAAGCAATTTGTTTATTCGCAGCCGTGTTGTTTTT
>JBAXGL010000155.1:0-6053 GCA_037139375.1 Bacteroidales bacterium
TTGAGGTCTTCAAGCAAGTTGAGCGTAGCTTTGTTGGTCTGCATTAGCTCTTTCACTTTCTCGTCTACCTGTTTCTTGAGGTCATCAGCTTGATAATTTTTGCTAATTGCAGCAGCCTTCACCTTTATCATTGCCCGAATTTGAGCATACAGTTCGCTTTCGTCAATCGGTTTTGCCAAAAAACCATCGCCACCGCACTCCAGAGCCTTGATGCGGTTTTCTTTATCGCCTTTGAGTGCGGTGATAAAAATGACAGGAATATCTGATAATATAGGATCTTTTTTTAAATTTTTGCAGACCTCGAAACCATCCATGTCAGGCATCACGATATCAAGAAGAATAACATCAGGATCTTCCTTTTTGGCTAACTCAATGCCTGCAATTCCACTTGTGGCAGTAAAAACCTGACATTGAGGCATAAACTCTCTGATCAATGCTTTGATTGTTATCAGATTATCTACATGGTCGTCGATTGCTACTATTTTGACTTCAATTCTATGCATATAGTATTTGGTGTATTGTTTTGAGGAATAGTTTTTCGTCTATTGGTTTGGCGATGTAAGCGTCGAAGCCGTGAGAGAGAATTGTTTCGCGGTCTGATGTCATAGCGCTCGCAGTGAGAGCTATAATCGGGATATTCTCCAATTCAATATTCTTGCGAATTGTATGAAAAGCCTCTATGCCGTCCACATTGGGCAGCGCAATATCCATCAATATCAGATGAGGAATATGCAATTTAGCCATATTAATCGCTTCGATGCCGTCTATGGCTTCGAAAACGTTGAATTTGTCTTCGAGTAAAGCTTTCACTGTTATCATATTATCGGGGTTGTCTTCTACCACCAATATGTTTAACTTTTTGGATTGTTCGTGTCGAGTTGTAGTGGATCTGATTGCAGGTGTGATTGGCTGCTTAAGTGTAGTCATATCGGCAATCGTTTGAATCAGTTGTGCCAGATTCACATCTCCTTTTTGAATCAGTTGGTGAATGTTGTTTTGTTTCAGTGTATTCAAATCCTCTTTCGTGATGTGTTTAGCTGTGAGAACAAGCACCGGTACTTTGGCTGTTTCATCGACATTGCGAATGCCTTTTAACACCTCAAATCCATCAATTTCGGGCATCATCAGATCGAGTATGATGGCATCCGGCACGAGAGAAGTTAGTAGTTGCATTGCTTCTACACCATCTTTTGCCACATAAATTTTATATCCGTTTTCTTCAAGAATATCTTTCATCTGAATGATTGCGGGTTCACTATCGTCTACGAGAAGGATTGTTTTTTGAGCAGAGTCATCACTCTTCGGAATCGCATTTTGTGGTGCAATAGCGATCGGTTTGTTATTTACATTCTCAAATTTAGGGGTATCATTAATTCTGTTTTCTGACGAATATATGAGAGGCAATGAGAGCGTGAACTCAGAACCAATACCCAAATTGCTTTTCACATCAATCGTCCCACCGAGTAGATTGGCATATTTCTTTGCAATTGCCAGCCCAAGTCCCGTACCACCATATCGTCGCGAGGTACTGCCATCTGCCTGACGGAATTCATCGAAAATATGATCTAAATGCGTTTTGTCAATTCCAATACCCGAGTCTTTTACCCTTATTTCTATTTTGTCATCGGTGATTTGACCACCGATTTCAACTTTTCCGCTATCTGTGAATTTTACAGCATTTCCAATCAAGTTTTGTAGTATATGACGGCATTTGCCTAAGTCAGTTTTTATAAGAATCGGTTTTTCGTTCGACAGTTGCTCGAATTCAATCTCTTTTAGTAGGGCTTGTGGAGCAATCATTCCCATCACATCGGCAATTAAGTCATTAAAATCAAATTTCGAGATTTCAATATCTTCTTTTCCGGCTTCGATGCGAGAAATATCGAGGATATCGTTGATAAGAGTTAGCAGATGTTTTCCATTGCGCTCTATCACTTCCAAATAACTATATTCTTCAGGTGGAATTTGCTTTTCTAATCGACGATTGAGGACTCCAGAAAGTGCAATCACAGAATTGAGAGGTGTGCGCAATTCGTGACTCATATTGGCTAAGAAATTTGTTTTCAGCAGACTCGACTCTTTCAATTGTTGTTTTTGAACTTCGAGTTCGGTATTCTGCACCATCAATTCAGACGATTGCGATGACATTTCTATTTTTTGAGCTTCGAGTTCTCTGTTTTGAGCTTCAAGTTCGTGCGAAAATTCTTTTATTTTTTGAAATGATAATATGCTTTGGATACGAGCACTCAATGTGTCGTTGATTGTTTCAATCAGACTAATTGCTAATTTATCATAACTACGAACGCTTGCTAATGAGATAATTGCAACGGTCTTCCTTCCTGAAACAATTGGGATTGTGAGCATTTCGCGTGGCACAATATCGCCACCTGTGGTATGTAGGATGATGAGTGAATCTTTGGGAATTTTTTTGATTTGATGAATTTTCTTCGTGTTGATGGCATGACCAAGTTCGCCTTCCAAAGTATCGATGTCGAACTGCGATTTAGCAGCAATACTGAGTCCAATTGATTGGTGTCGTTCAAACTTTTTGCCATCATTGCTCATCAAATAGATAGATGCAATTTGAGAGTTAGTGAAATCAGCCAAGAGTTGCAGTGTAGCACGAAAAAATACATCTGGTGTGTCTTCGCTCAACATGGCCTCAGATATTTTAACCGTTTTTGCTGTTAATTCTGTGGATGTTTCGATTGAATCAACTAAATTGTTGAATGATTTTGACAGTTCTCCAAACTCGTTGGTCGATTCGTAACTACAGCGGGCACTGAGATTTCCATTCTGAAACTCAGTTGAAGCGGCAAGAAGGGCTGCAATTGGGGTGGTAATATTGCGCAATAAAATCAAATAAATGAAAATCAATAGCACCAAGATTAAACTAACAACTATAGTCAATTGATTTCTCAACGTGTCAACTAATGAGTTTGATTTTTCGACCAGTGATGATGCTTTGTTTTCGGCAAATTGATCAATCAAATTAATTTCAGCAAGCATTTGGTCACGAATCTGTCCAATTTTCCCAGAAGAAGAGGTACTCTGCTTTGCATTCTGAACATCCTGCGAATTGTTGATTTCCTTAATTCGTTCGCGATAAGTATTCCATTTAACAAATGAATTATAGGCTTTTTCTACATCGGTTTTGGGTCCAAGATAATAATCTTTTACAATTTCGAATTGTTTATAAGCATCTTTTTCGGCAATGTTCATATCGAAAAGCGCTTCATTTCTTTCCGTTTCATTGGTTGCAAGCATCAAATTACGTTGTTCAACCCTTATTCTTAGAATATCGACCTTAATGATGCTCAATGCATTTCTAACCTTTATGGGATGATCATTAATGATTTCTATTTGCTCATGCAGTTTGTTGCTATGGTATTGAGAAACCATTCCCAATAGAATCACAAAAATGAGAATGAACAGAAATCCTATTTTAAGTTGAGTGCCAATTTTGAATAATTTGCTAAGCATAGTTGATAGATTTAGGCAGTAAATTTATGAAATATATTGAAGCCCCTATTTGTTATTTCTGGTAAATTGCCGATTGGCGGATTACTTCTTTGAATTTATTTTTTTGAAGAATTTCTCGCTCTGTTTCTCCGGTCATTAAATAGCCTTTTGACCCGAGAGAGTTGCCCACTTTTTGCACTATTTTGTTTTGATATCTGGGCGTGTAGTAAAAAAGGAGATTGGCACACACCACCAAGTCGAACTCTCCAAATATGCTTGCTGGTGGTGAGCTATGCTGATCGTCTAACAAATCAAAAACCGAGAAATCTATCTGATTCTTCAATCGTTTATCGATGATGTACATGTTGTCTGATTTTGTAAACCATTTTTCGAGACGCGCCAGATTGACGTTTTTGAGCGCTTGAGCGGGATAAATACCAATTTTTGCTGTGTCGATGACTTCTTGCTTTTGGTCGGTTGCGAAAATACGATATTTTATGTCGAACCCGTTTGTTGCCAATAATTCTTCTAATTGAATAGCTAAACTATAAGCTTCTTGACCGCCGGCACAAGCACAAGCCCAAATCCGAATTTCTTTATGTATTGCTGTTTTTTTTTTATGAATAATAGATGGGAGCACAATCTTTTCTAATGATGCAAATGTGAATGAGTTTCGAAAAAACTCGCTGTAGTTTATTTGAAGCGAATCCTGTAGCTGTTTCACTTCAATTGTATCTGATTTCAGCAAATCATAATACTCATTTATAGAATTAATCGAAAGATTATCAACTCTTTTACGAATTGATTCGTCAATAAAAAAAGTGTTGTACCTCGAAATATCATTCCCTTCGGTCATCAAAAAATCAACTATTTTTTGGACTTTAGCTCTCATTCTACAATTTTATATTTGGGAGATTTTCCAATGTTAATAAGCAGATTGTTAATCTCTTTTTTCAACTCTATCATAGCCAATTCTCTGCCAGTAGTTAAGCGTTGAAACTGCAGAAGGTCGTTCATTTTTGACTCTAATTCAAGTTCTATTTCTTTGCGTGCAGAAATATCATTCGACACCGATAAGATTCCCTGTTGCCCGTTTGGCAGAGTGATGGCTGCTTCGCGTAAGTGGAAAAAAGCCTGTGTACCATCTTTTTTGATCGTCACGACTTCACTCTCCAACGTCTCACCGGCGAGAATCCGTCGAATGTTGTCTCTTACCAAAGGCTCTCTTTCTGGAAGTCCCAATAAATGAATTGGTTGCCCCACTAATTCGTCTCGCAAATAACCTGTAATATTGGTAATTTCCTGATTTATTTCGATAATAATTCCATCTTCATCTATAATGGTAATACCAGATGGTGATGTGGCGAAAAGCGCTTTATACCGTTTTTCGCTCTCGATGATTGTCTTTTCTGCCGCTTTACGCTCGGTGATGTCGCGAATAATCAATTGAGCAGCCCGTTTATCACCATATTGGATAGGCATCGATTTCACATCTACTTCTACCGTGGAGCCATCGAGCCGTAGAAAGACCTCTTCGGCAAGCGGTATTGGAGCGCCTGCTCTTAGAACTTGTTTCATCCGCTCAATCACAAATGCGCGACTGTCGGGGTGTACAAATTCCAAAACCGATTTCCCGAGCACGTCTGCCAGAGAGGCAGCGCCTACCAACTGAATGCCTGCTTCATTGACAAAAACAATTTCGCCATTGACGTGAATCACAATAGTATCGGGTGAATAATCAACTAAGCTGCGGTATTTCGTTTCGCTTTCGATGAGATCTGCTTCATTGTTTTTGCGATCATTAATATCGCGGAAGTTGATGATAATGGCTCCCACTGCTGGATCTGCAAATGCATTGCTGAATGTGCTTTCAATCCAAAGCCAATCACCATTCCGGTGTCGGAATCGGTATTCGAGTGTGGGCACAAAAGATGGATCTTTTGTCAGTTTATCGAGATTAAAGAGCACCATCGGCAAATCGTCGGGATGCGTAAAATCATTCGGCAGAATATCAAATACATCAGTCTCCTCGAAGCCAAAGATTCTGCGGGCAGAAGGGCTGACATCCATAAACTTGCCTTCGGCATTGATAAGCACGATGCCATCGGGCGCATTTTCGATGATGGCTTTGTAGTGATGGACAATCTGTTGTATCTCTTGTTCGGCAAGTTTGCGTTCGGTAATGTCTTCGATAATACCTACACCTCCTGATAATTCGCCAGAAAGATTATAAATTGGTGAAAAAGTACAACGAACTGGGGTCATTTTGCTGGCTGTCACCGATTGATAGTCGCCCTCATACAGTCCAATTTTACCCTTGAGTGAATCCCCGACAGCTTTGATCATTTGTTTGTCGGGCAAATTAAGCATATTCAGTCCGACAAGCTTTTCAGTTGAAGAACCAATGATGCTGACAAAATTGGTATTGCAGGCTGTAATCACCCCATTTTTGTCGAATGATATAATTCCAAGAGGTGAATTTTCGAAAATCAGGCGATATTTCTCTTCACTTTCGTACTGGGCTTTTTGGGCATTCACTCGCTCGGTAATGTCTTCGATGATACCGACGCCACCATAAATCTCACCATTAG
>JBAXGL010000156.1:0-6040 GCA_037139375.1 Bacteroidales bacterium
TATGCGACAGGCTGATTTGAAAAGAGTTGTCCGCCAACGTTGGTTTGCCACTAGGTAGGTATAGAATGTCCGCATCTGTTGAAGTGAGGTGCTCTATTAGCAGACGGGTGGCGATGTATTCGAATCGGCGTCGGTCGTGCTGAAACTCTTTTATGGCTTCTCTTCGCTCGGTAGGTTTTCGCGAGAGTTGAATCAATTCGTCGAGCGACTCGTCGATCTTCCAAATTGCGAATCGAATACCGTTTGCGAGATTTTGTTTGTGTATGATTGGCATGGTCTTGTAGATTTGCAGTTCAAAACAAAAATTATCTCCATTGAAAAGTTTGCATCAAATCAAGCACATTGGCTTTGATGTATGTCACTACAGGAGCCAGTGAGTCGGCTTTGGGTGGGCAATCGAAATACAGTGCACCGCGAAAAAAATGGTGAGTGCTATCGGTCAGCGAAAACTGACAAGGAGTAGCCACATCGCCTTTCAGGTCGTAAAACATACCGTAAACTCGCTGTTCGTGATGCTCAAACAGTTTCTCGTTGATGGCACTTGCTTTCACCGAGTGACGGTACACAAACTGACGACTCTCTTCGGCTACTTTTCTGAACGTTTTGGGGTTAATAGCCTCGTAGGTGCAAAGTATTTGTGCATGATAGCGAGGGTAAGCAATCACCAAAGTGGGGCTGTTTAGGTCAGTAGAATCGAAACGAAGTATGCAATTTTGAGGAATAGCAAAAGAGTAGGGTAGACTCTTGTAATAAAAGAGTTTTGATTTGGTTTTCGGAATTTCTATTCTAAAATATGCTTTGGGTTTGGGCGTGCTTTCGGAACAAGAAGTAGCACCAATGAGCCATGAGATAAACATAAAAAATATTAAAGTTTTCATTCCTCGACCTCCTTCAGTGGTTCAATCCAGAATTTGATTTTTTGAATGCGACGTTTGTCCATCTCCAACACCTGAAAAGAGTATTGTTGGTGACGAAGTATTTCGCGGCGCACAGGGAAATCACCTTTCATCTCCAGAATGAGACCAGCCAAAGTGTCGGCTTCACCCGTCACATCATCGAACTCCTCTTCATCTATATCAGTCACTTTGAAAAAATCGTTCATCAATATTTTGGCTTCAAAGATGATGGATCCATCATTCATGATGATGTATGGCTTTTCGTCATCATCATATTCATCATTGATTTCGCCTACTATTTCTTCCAATACATCTTCCATCGTGATGAGACCCGAAGTGCCGCCGTATTCGTCTACCACTATTGCTAAATGGATTTTATTGGTCTTAAACTCTTCGAGCAGATTGTCAATCTTCTTTGTCTCGGGTACAAAATAAGCTGGACGAATGAGGCTTTGCCAACGGAAATTGTCTGCTTTGTTGAGGTAAGGCAATAGGTCTTTGCTGTAAAGAATCCCTTTTATCACATCTTGCCTGCCCGAATAGACTGGGATGCGCGAATACCCTTTTTCGATGACTTGATTGAGAAGATCTTTGAATGATATTTTGATGTCGATAGACGATATATCAATGCGCGGTGTCATCACTTCCACCACCATTTTGTCGCCAAAGTGAATAATTCCTTCGAGGATCTCTTTCTCTTCATTTATTTCTTCGGAGGTCAATTTGAGTGCATGTGAGAGTTCGTCCATCGATATATTGTGACTTCTACGCACAATTCCCCGATTAACTAAGTTGCTCGATGAAACGAGAATTTTTGAGAATGGACGCAATATATTGTGTATGATTTTTAAAGTTGAAGAAGAATTCCTAGCTTGCTTCAGTGCATGATTCGATGCATAGATCTTAGGCATAATTTCGCCAAAGAGCAAAAGAAGAAAGGTAAGAATAATAATTTTGACGACAAACTCTTCAACTGTATTGTTGTTGAATTCGATGGTGTGGTCTAAAAAATAGTTGGCAAAAATGACCAAAGCCACATTTACGAAATTGCTTGCAATCAATAGGGTAGCTAATAGGTCGATTGGTTTTTTTAGTAAAGCAATAACACTCTTGTCGTGAGGTGATTCGTGCTCGTCGATAGATTTAATATCATTTGGAGAAAGCGAAAAGAATGCGATTTCGGATGCAGATATAAAGCCCGATGCACCCAAAAAGAGGATTGAAATGAGGGCTGCCACCCATGCACCAAATGTAGGAGTCATGAACGAGATAGATTTTCCCCATTGAGATATGAAATTGTATGCTTCCAACGATGTAATTATTAGTAACTTTTTTTAGTAAACGAGTAAACGAGTACCCTTTTGCAAAAATAGAAAGCTGCTGTTTGGTTACTCCCAAACAACAGCAATCAAAGATTGCAGTTTTACGGTAGTTTCAATGATGGACTACCTCTGCAAAGGTATGAAATTTTTTAAAATGGCAAATCGTCAGTGGGTGCACTTGGTGCAAACTCGTGAGCAGAATCAGGAGCTGACATTGTAGATGCTTCAGCAGGGGCTGCTTGAGATGCGCCATGGTCGTGTCCATCGCGTTTGCCAAGTAACTGCATGTTCTCTGCAAATATTTCTGTAATGTAGCGCTTTACACCATTTTGATCGTCGTAGTTGCGTGTCTTTATCTTTCCTTCGATATAAACTTGTGACCCTTTGCGAATGTATTTCTCTGCTATTTCTGCTAAACCTCGCCACATGACGATGTTGTGCCACTCTGTTCTATCAGGAATCTGAACTCCCGCAGAGGTTGTATATCCTCTTTCTGTGGTTGCCAACGAAAAGGATGCTACGACATTGCCTTTGTCTAAATACTTCACTTCTGGGTCTTTGCCCACGTTTCCTACTAAAATTACTTTGTTTACTGACATAACGGTATGATTTAAAGATTACATTTTCAAAGGTATTTACTTTTTTGATAAATCCAAAATAATTTGAAAATATTTTTACATTTATTTTATCATTGTAAAATGTAAGACCTTTGTATTAATAATAACACATCTATCTGGTGAGTTTCTGGTCGTAAAAGAAATATATTTATATCTTTGTAACTCAGTATATTGAAAATCAAATTCTATGCGAAATATTTTAATCCTCTTATTTGTCACACTTTTATATTCGTGTACTAGCCTATCAAAATATCAAATTAATGGTGTGGTTTCGAATGATATGTTGGAAGGCAAAGCCGTCTATATAAGTAAATATATTGGACGCGAATTAATAAATATTGACAGCACAATTATTATAGAAGGGAAGTTTGTCTTCGATGGCCGACAAGATACTGCGGTATTGCGTGTGCTTCGAGTGGATGATGAGCGTGCTGATAAATTAGCCTTTATCCTCGAGAATGGCTCTATTTATGCGACTCTCGATACTGTTTCAGTGGCTGAAGGAACTCCGTTGAATGATACTTTAGTAGCTTATCAGAAAGCCATCTCTAAATATGAATTGAAATACGAATCCACTTCGGCAAAAGTAGAACGGTTGACAATCGAAAACCAATTGTCGGATTCACTCAATACACAACTAAACGTAGAGCTCAAACAGATTGAATCGACGATGCAGGATATATCAGTAGCCATTATACATCGCAATATAAATAATGAGGCAGGTGCTTATATCTTTTGGCTAAATAGAGGCACTTTTACCCCTGAGTTACAGAAAACCATTCTGTATAAGGCAGGTGAAACATTTAAAGCCGAACCATTTGTAAAGATTATTATTCAGCGACTTGAAATGATGAAACAAGTGTTAATCGGCAACAAGTATGTCAACTTGACGATGAAAAACACGAATGATCAAACGGTTTCATTATCTGATTTTGTTGGAAAAGGAAATTATGTGTTGATAGATTTTTGGGCATCTTGGTGTCCTTCTTGTAGAAAAGAGATGCCTAGCTTGGTTAATATTTATTCGAAATTTAAGGGGAAAGGCTTTGAAATTGTCGGTGTTTCGTTTGATAAGCAGAAAGCAGCTTGGATAAATGGTATTGAAACATTGGGTATGACTTGGCCTCAGATGTCTGATTTAAAATTTTGGAGTTCAGCCGGAGCCACGCAATATGCAGTTCGTGCCATTCCTCACTCCGTTCTTTTAGATCCTAACGGAATTATTGTCGCGAAAGATCTTGATGCTGTGGAATTGAATAAGAATTTAATTGAATACTTGAAATAGTTAATGAAATTATCCTAATATGTGCAACATAAAAACCTAAAGCTATGAGATTCAAATGCGTTTGGAGTAAGATTGTTACATCAGTCACAGTGGTGGTATTGCTGCTTTTCGGATTAGTGCTTTATCAATTTGGAAGTTCACTTCATTTCGGGTTGATTATGTTGATCTTATCTACAATATTGGTGAGTTTCGCTTACACGCCTATTTATATTGAGGTGACACTCGATAGTTTGATTATTAAACGTGCTTTTGGTGCATTGATTATACCTCGAAAAGATATTGAATCTATTGGTCTTTACGATGGTCGGTTCAGTATTCGTAAGTTCGGGACCGGTGGCTTTTTGGGATATTTGGGTTGGTTTTCAAACAGTGAAATAGGCAATTATTTTTCTTATTCTACAGACGAGAATAATCAAATTATTGTAGTCACACGTAACCGCAAGTATGTGATAAGTTGCGAAAACAAAGAAGAGCTTCTGCGTAAATTCATTTAGAACACCATTTTAGTGTGCGGTTATTCTCACCGAATCCACTTTCATTAATTTAGTCTGAAGTTTTTCGGCAGATGACTTCCGAATCCGTAAAGTCATTTCGCATTCCATTTCGAATACTTGCCGAATGATTTCTGGATTTTCGTCTTTCACGATGCGCATCACTTCGTTCAATAAAGGATATTCAAACACAATCGAAATATCTTCATCTACTGTCTTTTCAATAATCTCATTTTCTATAATTGCAAGACGTGCAGCTTCACGATATGCAACTGCTAATCCTCCCGTACCCAGTTTCACCCCACCAAAATATCGCACGACCACAATCAAAATATTAGTCAAGTCGAAAGAGTTAATCTGTCCGAGTATCGGTTTTCCGGCTGTTCCTGAAGGCTCTCCGTTGTCGTTTGCTCGAAATTCATTTCGTTCAGCGCCCAACATATAAGCATAACAAACGTGTCGAGCATCGTAATATTCCTTCTGGAATTTATCCAAATGAGACTTTACTTCATCTACGTTTCGAACCGGAAGTGCAAATGCAATAAAGCGACTCATTTTCTCTTTGAAAAGGGCTTCAGAAGGGTGAGAAATAGTTTTGTAGGTATCATCCATCAGTAGACGTGGCGATATATGAGTGGCTTTTTTTGAGTTAATAATAGAGTCTCTCGCAAAAGGGATGCCCGAAGCACTTCCATTTGCTCTTTCATCTTTGCTCTAAAGTCCTAGATTCAAAACGTATACCTTAACGCAATAGCCAAGCTCGAATTGTGGAACTTAGATAAACCAAAACCGGGGCGAAGATCGAGCGAGAGTTGCAATGGGATATCTAATTGGTATTCCATACCCAAATCACCATTCAAATCGAGTTGAAACTCACTTCCTGCATTCTTATACGATGCTTGTCCGATGCCAGCACCAAGACCAGCATACCAATTGAGAGCGCCCTGAATGTTCCACACCCATTGATACAGTCCGGTTATCTGCATTCTGTTGAGCGTACTATTAGATACAAAACCTAAATCAGCTTCTATTCGATTGTTCGATTTATAAGCCTGTTGGTATGAGATTTCAGTTCCAATACCATCACCACCACCAAAGCGAAGCCCAATAGCATGGGATTGAATCTGACTAAAAGCCGATGTAGAAGCAGTGATTAAGAAAAATGCAATAGCTATCTTTTTCATCTGTTTATTTTTATTTTTTTGTAGTATGTAACTCACAATATCTTCGCAAATGGTTTAAACGTAAGAACAAATGAATGTTTCATTTCAGTCAAATATCTTCTCAGCAAAAATAGTCAAAATAGGGGACTCGAAGCTATTTTTTGACCAATAAATATGAATTAATTTGAAGTTAGAAAAATAGTCATACATGTTAAGTGTTTGCTTTGGGTGTTCATAAGAGTTAGATTGAGAGGGTTCAACTAAGC
>JBAXGL010000157.1:0-6004 GCA_037139375.1 Bacteroidales bacterium
CCGACATCGCTGCCGAAGAGGGCGACACCGCCATCGTATTTGGCGAACAACTGCCGGTCACCGAAATGGCAACCAAGCTCGGCACAATCGCCTACGAAATCATCACTTCTGTATCTTCTAGGGTGAAAAGGGTCTACTTTAGGGAGTAGAAATCGTTATACGATTTAGTAATCGGACGATAAGTTTAGATATTTAAAAAGTTAAAATAGTTTGACCTACTAATTTCCGTAAATTTTGCATCTGGATATGCTCTTGTAAATCCTATGGGAACTCTTGAATTTTTTGATGTCCATTTGAATTCAAAAGCCAGCATATCCTGATTGTGTGTCTCTATCAAATCAACCTCTTGTTGATCGTAAGTTCGCCAGAAAAAATGATTCACATTAAGTAAATGTGCATGTTTATATTTCATTCTTTCAGAAATCATAAAGGATTCCCAAAGTTCTCCCACATCATTTCTTACAGATAATGGCGCAAAATTACTAATCAATGCGTTTCTAATCCCATTATCATAAAAATACCATTTCGAAGCCTTGCTTATCTCTTTTCTTAAATTGCCCGAATAGGCTGGTAGTTTATATATTACAAACACTTTCGCCAATAAATCGAGGTATTTTTCAACCGTATTTTTACTCATTCCCAGTTGCTTGCCTAACTCATCATAAGAAACCAAATTTCCACACTGAAAAGCCAATAAACGTAATAAATCCCTCATTTTATTGCTGTTGCGCAATCCTTCAATTGCCAAAATATCGCGCAGCAGGTAAGCATTTACCATATCTGTCAGATATTCTTGTTTCTGTTGATTGTTCATACCCAATAACTGGGGATAAGTTCCAAAAATGAGTTTATCTTGCAAGTTTTGTATTGCTTCTGCTACATTTTCTACCTGCATCAGCTCCTCTTGGCTAAACGGAAAAAGGTAGAAAGTTTGGCTACGACCCACCAAGGGCTCTCCTGTTAAATTCAGTAAATCAAACGATGATGAGCCACTTGCAATGACCTTCAACGAAGGGATTTCATCTACTATTAATTTTAGTTTCTGACCGATCCCCGATATGTTTTGTGCTTCGTCAATCACTAATAAATCAATGCCTTGCAACAAAAAACGATAATTAGCAGCCGATTTCTCCTGTAGCATTAAATGCGTGTTTGAATCCTCTCCATTTAGAAAAAGGGTCTTTCCTACAAATTTATCTGTGATTGCTTTTATTAGTATCGTTTTACCCACTCGTCTTGCACCGAAAAGCAACATCACTTTACCAGATTGCATTCTGCTTTCAATTTCTTGCTGTAAAATTCGGGTGATTGCTTGCATACTATATCTATTTTTTATGCAAATATACAGAAACCCATTAATAAATCAACCAATAAAACATTAATATAGTCAATACAATGATTATATTTACGTAAATATTGTCATTACAACATCCATTTAATGTTTTTAGTAGTATTAACGGTTGATAAATTTGCATTTAAACAAAACTGACGGAGTGGATTCCGCTCTATATAGAAATAGCGGATTCGTCGTTTGTTTTCAAACGAAAAATCCGCTATATTATGTATCTACCAGCCGGGAGGCTGGCTTTTAGTAATGACTTAGCGAAACGCTACGCCAAACGACTGCGCTACGGTTTATTACATGCTACGCTAAACGGAGGAACAGATTAGTTAATTAAATATAATAAAAAGAGCAAAATTATGCCTTTCGTAACTTTGTGTCGTTACTCAATCGAACGCAAAATTGCTGCCGATTTACAGGTAACATGTATATATAATGTTAAACTTTTGTTTGAAAGCAATGCAACGCTCGAATCCAAGGGATTTGGCTGCGCAGAAGTTGTTCTATGTTACACCCGAATCAGCGGGAGACGTAACGCTAGAAGAACTTTCAGACCTTATTTCGGAGAAGTGCACGCTTACCGAAATCGATGTATTAGCCGTGTTGACAGCTCTTACCAAAGAGATGACTACACACTTGATGCAAGGAAAAATCGTGCGATTTGGTACATTTGGTTCATTTCAAGTAGGAATCCGCAGCAGCGGTGTAGCTACGGAAGGCGAAGTGAGCCGAGGTATGGTCAAAAACGCCCGTGTTCTGTTTAGACCGTGCAAACGCATCAAAAAGGGACTCGGTAACATCGAGTACACCCTAAAAGCGAAATAGCAGGCGGCTACCTGCTATTTCTAATGCACACTTCGCAGAACACCTCTGATGCCACTTAGGCACAGGGGTGTTCTTTTTTTGTGCAATTTCTATCCTATATTTCAGTAAAAAACGTCTTGATGTTTTTTGCAAAAGCACTTGATGTTTTGAGAAAATGTTCTTGATGTTTTGAAAAGTTAGTTAAATGGGATAGTCATATGCCTTTCTTCATCAATTTTATTTATAAAATCAACAAGTTTTCTAGTTTCTTTTTCCTCCGAATACCACCAATTTGTTGACCATATTCGGTAAAAAATAAAACCATGCTCTTCTAATTGTTTTTGTCTGAAGATATCCCAAGCATAAGCCTCTTCACTATCATGATATTTAGCGCCATCACATTCAATTGCAATTAATGGCAAATCAGCATTCTTCGCTTTCACAACTAGATCAATTCTAAAGCCACCTATTTTGAATTGTTGTTGAATTCGTTCAGCTCCTATTGTTTGAGCCAAAGCATTAAACACTTCTTCTTCAAAGGGTGATTCAGAGCCTAAATTATCTGCTAAATCAAAAGATTTAGACTCACAATTATTATACAATTGATTTAAAATTTCATCACGGGTTGAGTCATTTTTTTCACTAACTGATTTTGCATATGCCAAATATGCATAAAAAACACCTCTGCCAGTATTCTTATTCTCTTGTAATAATGTAGAATATTGATTGATATTAACTTGTGGTATCGAGCAACAGACATAAACCTGATGCTTCGCTCGGGTAACAATAACATTTAATAGTTTATAGCCTTTATTTTGGAGTATTGGACCAAAATTCTGCCTAAATGAACCATCCTTTTTCTTACCAAATGTAGTCGAAATAATTATTATATCTCGTTCATCACCTTGTATGTTTTCTAAGTTCTTCACAAATAAATCAGAGCCTAAATCAGATATTTTCTTATCAACACTTGGACTTTGTTGTCTTGCTAAAGAAATCTCCTCCAGTATTAAATTTCGCTGATATAAATTAAAAGTTGCAATACCAACAGATGGATATTTTCCGTTGTTTTGAGGTTTGATTTCGTTTACTAAAATGTCAACCACTCTTGCTGCTTCGTCTTTATTAACTTGATCTTCATAAACTCCAGCGACATCAATGAATTTAATTGGTACATAATCCTCTTTTTGAGGCATAGGAATTAATCTTTTCCCATAAAAAGCATGATTAGAAAAGTCTATCAGATGTGGATGCCTAGAACGATAATGTATTTTCAGATATGATTGTTTATAATTGCAATTCTCTGCATAAACAAGTAATGATTCACTATCTGCTAAATCAAGTGCATCAGCTGCTTTTTGATTCTTTAATTCATTCTCCTGATTCGATAATTCTTCATCATAGTCTTCTTCTGTTGGATTAAGCAAAGCACTGCCTCCTTGAAAAAAGTTTGAAGGTGGCATCTGCTGACTATCTCCAGATATAATTTTGATTTTACCTCTCATTAATGCTGGAAACGTGTCTTCCAATCTAAGCTGACTTGCTTCATCAAAAATCACTATATCAAATAACCCTTCATCGAGTGGTAAAATAGAACTACAGACCGATGGACTTATCATTAAAACAGGGAAAAAATCAGTAAAAAGTTGAAAATCGGTTCTAATAATTTTTCTGATAGAATTACGTCTTTCTCCTCTACTGCCTCGTTTGTTGAATAAACTAATAGCACTAATACCTCTAGATTGAGAATTACGTATTGAGTTGCGTTGTTTTGAAGACCAATTATTTACGATACTACCAATCTGATTTATTTTCAAATCCTTTTTCGAATCAACCAATTCAATAATTTTGTCTTCCGATTTGGGTAACTGCTTCAACTCTGTTTCGGCTAAAGATAACATCCAATAATAATACCAGCTTTCAAAAGACTTTTCCCAATGCAAAGTTCCAGTTTCGATAATAGAACGAACAACAACTCTTTGAATTCCGGGTAAATTAATGTAGAATCTCCTCCATTCAAAATATTCTCTGAAATCAGACAAATTGTCTGAAATGAGTTTCAAATTAGAATCAAATTCTTTCAGTGCATTCATTTTCAAAGAATGATTGAATGAATTGTCAACTATAAATGAAATTATACTTTTTGAAGCAATTTCAAGAACAAAATCCCCAAACTTACTTTCTACTTTTAATATACTGTCTAGATTATCAAAATAAATATGATGTTGAGTGGATGAAAACTCGTCAAGTTGAGGAATGTGATAATTCTCAATATGCTTGATCTTTAAACTCAATTTTTCTAAATTTTCAATTTTATTCAGGAATGTATCTGAATTTTCCTCTTGAAATGACAAAGCATCATCTAAAGACACATACTTAATCAATTCATAATAAGCTATTTCTGCTTCAATAACCTTTTCTTTTTGAAAGGTATAATAATAGTGAACTTTTCTAGTTCGAAATTCTTGAAAATTTACATCTTTTATTTTGTCAATTTCTTGATTGTTTATTCCTAAATAATTTAAAAAATCAATTTTTGATTTATGATTAGAAGTTTCTAAATTAGAGCAGGTAAAAGATTTATCGAGACTAATATTATCTGCAAATTTTTTAAACCCATATTCTGTTTCTTTGATTTTGGGGATAAGATTTGAGCACGATGTATGCAGATTACTTGAGGATGTTTCTGATAAGTTCTTTTCTATTAAAATATCTATTTGAATATACCAATTATTTAATGAGTCGCCAATTTTCTCAATATTATCTGTGTAAATTTTAAATGATTCGAATTCTTTACTTAATACAAATTCATGATTAAAATAAGCAGTCTTATTATAGATTTCTTCTATTACAGAATAATCATCAAGCAATTGCCTGCGAGAGTTCTTTAGCTTCTTATATCTAGAAAACAAAGAGCTTAACAAGCTTATTTTAAGTTTCGCAAACCAATTGTTCTCATAAATTTCATTCCCAAAACAATCTTCATTAGTTTTGACAAATTCTTGAAATTGAATGATTTTGTCATTTAGTTCATTGAATACATTCTCAAAATGTTGTTTTAGCTCATTTTTGTAAGCATCTAAATCATTTATTAATTGATTCTGTAATTGATTATAATTTTCAAAAACTGAATCATAATAATTATCCATCCATTTTTTATATCCATCCAATTCGTTTTGTAATTGAGTTTTTAACTCATTACACTTATTGTATAAAGATTGATAATAGTCGGCGAGCCATTCATTATATTCGTCTTTATTTCTGTCTATCTCTGTTTGTAGTATATTTGATTTTGAATTAAGCTCTGAAATTGACAATTCTAAATCTAATAATACAGCTCTAAAATTATCTTCCTGAAAAACATTATCTTTCAATATTTCCAAAGGATGGTCCAATCTATTTATTTCAGAGTAAAGTTTTTTTGCTGTTTTTATATTTCCTACAATTGAGGAAAGTTCTTTTTCATCTTCTTGAAACTTAAATGACTTGAAATCAAGTTTATATTTTAAATTATCATATCCGACTATTTTTTGCAATTTCAGGAAAATGCCTACTAATTCTGTCCATGATTTGCCATGATATATCTTTTTATCAAGGTCTTTGTGTTGCAAATTCAATGCTTTAACCTTTTCTTCAATCGCCTCTCTAATTAATTGATAGTTAGTAGAATTATAGCTTCTGAATTGATTCATTTCATTGAGTCTATCACGCACAGAATTAACAATAGAATCTCTATCTTTGTTAATATCTTCAATCACTGCGGCTAATGTTCCCAATTGGTCATTTTCACGATGTAGATTATTTTTAATGCTTATCCGCAAAGTGTCCTATTATAAATTTTGGATTTAAATTCTGGAG
>JBAXGL010000158.1:0-5979 GCA_037139375.1 Bacteroidales bacterium
ACTACGATCAGTGAGTCCCCACAAACTGCGGGAACTGTTTGACTGCGGTCGGTAAGTTCGCGCAATTTGCGGGAGATGTTCGGCAAAATACATCATCTTTTCACCAATTTGGTTTGAACGACACTACCCTCAGACATTCGTATTCGGATAATGTACACCCCTGGAGGCATTGACGATAAATTGATAAAGAGTTCATTTTCGGAATCACTTGCTATTTTCTCGCTAAGCAGCACACCTGCTATATTATATATCTGCACAGACGATAACGAGCTATCAGATGACTTGATTTTTATCACATCGTGTGATAAGTTTGTTACGACAACCTTACGATCAACCAATACATTTGTAAGAGATGATAGTTTATCACTGATTCTCAAGACTTTTGCAATCAAATTTTTATTTACGATATATCCAGTTGTATCATTTGAAATATGAATATCAGTTTTTACATCACCATAGGCGCCTCCACTTGGAGAGTAGTTTCGCATTTCAAACCAATCTTTACCGGCATTAGAAGTATAAAATAAGCTAAAGACACCGCCACCGCCACCTGTTATATAATCTACTGAAACCGAATATCCAATACTATCATTCATATAACTAATCCCATCCGTGAAAAAATATTCATACAACTTTATTCTCCAATTTTTCCCTCCGTTTTCCGAAATATAGCATTTTCCTTTATCCAATTCTCTTGAATACAATTCGATTTTCTTACTGGTATATGCAGCTATGAATATACTTTCTTTATTCTTCACAATCGTATCAATCCTGCTCCAAGTTCTACCCGAATCTACAGAATGAATCACCAAGCCACTATCACCTGCTGCCCAAATATTAGATAGTTTAGGTATTGCAAGCGCATTGATAGAAAGTGAAGTTCCACTATTTTGTGCAATCCAATGGTCACCGCCATCACTGGTTTTTAGTATCACACCACCATTACCAACAGCAAAACCAATCTGCTGAGGAGCAAAACGAATGCTATTCAGTTGAGGAGTTCCAGTAATGTCTGTTCTTGTCCAGCTCTTTGCATCGTTTGTAGTTCGGAGTATTGCACCACTTGCTCCTAAGATAAAAGCGGTATCATTGCCAATTGCAAACACGCTGCGCAAATCCTGCTGCGCATCATAGTTAATCTGTCGCCATTTCAGATCGACTGCAAATATACCCAGACTACAGAATAGCAATAACGCAAGGCATAAAATCTTTGTTTTCATACTTCTAAAATTTAATATCGGTTAATCACAATTTTGCGGTTAACAATGCTGGTTGCTGTTTTGAGCGATACGATGTAAACGCCATTGCTCAGATTATTCAGACTGACGGCAGCAGGCAATGCCACTTCGTCTATTCGTTTGAGCAGCGTGCCATTGGCTGAGTAGAGTGCAATTGCCAAATCCTGCTCTGCTCCGTTGGTCGATTTAATGATGAGTTGATTGGAAAGTTTATCGAACGACACCAAGACAGATTGAGTTTGTTTTATTTCTTTTAAAGCGGTGTAAAAATAACTGCATTGATTTTTACTTTGTTTACCATAATAGGTAACCGAATCGTTATGATGTGCACATAATAAATAGCTATTATCTGTGAGACTAAAGAAATTATTAAACCCCTGATAAAATAGTCCGAAATTTGTACCCACTCCTTCTATAAACTCAAATCGTTCTAACGTATATGACCCAGATAATCGACAGTCAATAGTTGTCAAAAAACGAATATGTTTGCGTCGTTGATCGTCATAGTATATAGTATCGACTCTTGATGAATCGGCGATATATCCATCTCCCTCCAAACGGAATAAATCATTAACCTTCAGATTTAAATCCATCACTAAGAATTCTCTTTTTTTCATCGTTGAATTCCATTTTTCAGGAAACTGCTGATATACTTTACTATGATCTGGTGTCTCATATAGATAAAATATATCTCGCAATATCCAATCAGACTGACCATACTTTTTTCCTATTATCTTATAATTTTTTGAATCTATAATTGTATCACCTGTAACTAACAATGAATCAGTACTAATAGAGTTGCCCCCAGGCACATACTGATTCCAAGATGTTGATTTAGATCCAAAAACAGATTTGTATTGACCCGATGTAGCACCCGGAACAACTTGATCGCAGTCGACCCTATTCCACTTGCTTTCGTTGGCAGGATAGTATGGATTCTTCACATTCCCCATGGCGGCATCGCTATAGCACCGAAGCGGTCCATAATGCCCCATCTCAAGTTGTGGGAAAAAAGAAGTTGTATTTCCAATATCTTCTATCACTACACCACCAAAGTCAATCGTAAATCCATCTCCCGAATGCACATACTGCACCCTTTTCGATTTGCCATTCAATACGATTTGCTTCACAGAGTCCACATACACAACCAGCGGTTTACCATCTGCCTTCAGATATCCGGTCGTATAGCTTTCGCCTTTCTGTGCGGCAAAATTATAGAGCAACGAAAAACTTTTGTCAGCGTTATAGAGAAAAATGCTATCGTTGTTTCGTTTCACGATATAAGATACATCTTGCCGGTAACCACCAAATCGCTCAGCAATCACCCGACAGGCAGATGTGCCAACGATGGTGTCTTTTACGGTCTCAACGGTAGAGTAAGAAATCGTGTTTGTTTGCAGATAGCTGTTCGTATAATACCACTTTGCATCCAATGGAGGCCATTGAGCTGCACACACTACACTACTTTGGCTCCAAACCAGATGAATAAAGAAGAATAACCCAAGTGCCTTTTTCATAGTTGCAAGATTTAGCAAACAAAATAAACTAATTCACGACAGCCGAACTTTTCAAATCAATCAGATGACAAATATAATAAATACCCAGAATAATTATTTAAATGAGTGAATCAAAATTTACACTTTCTGATAATTTAAAATAAGTCCTAATAACAAAGCATCAGCGAGAATAGTAAGTATCGACAAAGACACCTCACGAAAACTGTAAAAAATCAAGAGAGAACCTACAGATTAGCGCACAAAAATACCCCAGCGGACTTGCAAGGGTAGCGATGATCGAATGAATAAGGGGTAAAAAGAAGCGAAACTTCTACTTTTTACCAATCAATTTCCAGTTATAGAGCAAGATAATAGAGGTGACAGTGGCTGAGATAATGTCGGAGGCAGGAGTCGCCATCCACACACCACGCAAACCAAAGAAAGAGGGCAGAATCAGAATCATCGGGATGAGAAACAGCACCTGACGCGAAATGCTCAGAAAAATGGAGATTTTGACTTTGCCGATGGACTGAAAGAAACTGGAGGTGACCATCTGAAAACCAATGACGGGCATAAAGAGGAATGCTGTGCGCAAACCCTCTTCGGCAATGCTTACTAAATGCGCATCGGTGGTAAATGCCATCGCAATGTGCCGCGAGAAGAGCATGGCTGCCGAAAATCCAACGGTTGTAAACACTGTGGCAACTCCCATCGTAAGTAATACCGTTCGTTTCATTCGCTCGAAATTGCCGGCTCCGTAGTTGTAGCCCACTATCGGTTGCATCCCCTGGCACAACCCGACTACACCCATGATGACAATCACCGCCAAACTATTGACGACACCATTGGCACCCACAGCTAAAGCGCCACCGTTATGCAGCAACGCATTGTTCAGAATCACATTCACCAAACAAGCTGCCACATTCATCAAGAAAGGTGACATACCGATAGAGACAATGCTTTTGACCACCTCCAACTCGAGGCGAAGATTCTGCCAATGAAAACGCAGATAACTGTTTGGCTGGAAAAAGTGCAACAAGACGTAAAATGCCGTGGTTGCCATCGACAGCACCGTGGCAATAGCCGCTCCGGTGATTCCCCAATGAAAAACGAAGATAAAGAGTGGTGCAAGGATGACGTTCATCGCTGCACCAATCATCATCACCGTCATCGACTTGGTGGGGTAGCCGGTGGCACGCATCACATTGTTGAAACTATAAGTCAGCGTGGTGAACACACTGCCTGGAATAAGGATAGCAAGGTATTCGTGAGCGAAAGGAATTGTTTCGGGTGTGCCGCCAAACAGTAGTAGAATTTTATCCAAAAAGAGCAGCATGGTGCCAATAAAAAGAGCGGAGAAGATGAGCGACAGCACAATGCTGTTACCCAAAATCTTTTCTGCCCACTCTTTATTCTTTTGCCCCAAAACAATCGAGATGCGCGCCGAAGCACCCACGCCGATAAGCATGCCAAATGCGCCTTGCAAAATCACAATCGGAAAGGTAATCGCCAAACCAGAAATCGCCAACGCTCCCACACCATGCCCAATGAAGATGCGATCGACCACATTATAGGAAGTATTCACCATGATGCCCACAATGGCAGGAATGGCGTACTTCATCAACAGCCGACCAATACTTTCCTGTTCGAGAGCGACAGTCCGATTCTCTTGGTTCTTCATCACACCTTCTCTTTCCAGTCGCCGTTGATGGTGATGAGTTCAATTAACTTCTCCACCGCTTCATCTTCGGGTATATTTCGCTCGATGCAGGTTTTGCCTTTGTAGAGACTGATTTTTCCGCGTCCTGCACCCACATATCCGTAGTCTGCATCCGCCATTTCACCAGGTCCATTCACAATACAACCCATAATACCGATTTTCAAACCAGTGAGGTGCGACGTCACTGCCTTGATTTTGGCAATGGTTGGTTCGAGGTTAAACAATGTGCGACCACAACCCGGGCACGAGATGTATTCGGTTTTGCTCACTCGCAAGCGCGCTGCTTGCAGAATGCCAAACATCAATGAGTTGAGCTCTTGTGCAGTAGTCTGTCCGCTATTGATAATCAGAATGCCGTCGCCAAATCCATCGAGCAACAACGGTCCAAAGTCGGCAGCCGCTTTCAGCATCAAATCGCTGATTTCATCTTCCGCATAATGACGACCGATAATCACGGGGTTTGTGACTTCGTGAATCAATAGTTTATGGAAGAATGCACGTTGCTCTCCCACGCCATTGGCATTATTGGTCATCAGAAGCACCACCACGTAAGGATTGGCTTTCAACGCAGCAATCAACTCTGCCGATAGGTCGGTGTAAATCAACGGAATAAATACGGGAGTCGTATAGTTTGTCTGGAGCACATCTTCAATCGTAACAATCTCGAAGCTGTTTCCTTCTCTGTCGAACACCTTATCCACCGACACCAGGTAATCGTTGGGAGGCGTGGTCTGCTTGCTGAGCGTAGACATTACCACTGGAACATTCGCTCCACCAATGCCTTTCACTGCCACCGACACACGGCGTTCAGGTGCAAAATAGTTGAATCCCGAGAAGCGCTCACCAAGAATAGGTTCGTGGTTTTCGCGTTCGGTAATGTATTCTGCCAGTTTTTTCGCAACGGGCACTTCATTTTCGGGGGCTTCGCTGAGCGACACACGAATGGTATCGCCGTAACCATCTGCCAACAAGGCTCCGATGCCGACAGCAGATTTCACACGACCGTCTTCGCCATCGCCCGCCTCGGTCACACCAAGGTGAACGGGGAAATTCATCCCTTCACGCTCCATCACCTCGATCAACCAACGCACAGAACGCACCATCACCACCGTGTTGGATGCTTTCATCGAAATCACCACATCGAAGAAGTTCTCAGCCACACAGATGCGCAGAAACTCCATGCACGACTCCACCATGCCCTCTACCGTATCGCCATAACGGCTCATGATACGATCAGACAGTGAACCGTGGTTCACGCCAATACGAATGGCTCTGCTGTTGGCTTTGCAAATATTGAGGAAAGGTATAAATCGCTCTTCAATCTTTTTGATTTCTAGGGCATAATCTTCGTCGGTGTATTCAAGTTTGTTGAACATGCGGGCAGCATCCACGTAATTACCCGGATTGATGCGCACTTTCTCTACATGTTTCGCTGCGACATCGCCTGCGTTAGGATTGAAGTGAATATCAGCCACCAAAGGCGTTGCATATCCACGTTCGAAAAGTCCTTCACGAATCAGGCTCA
>JBAXGL010000159.1:0-5978 GCA_037139375.1 Bacteroidales bacterium
GTGGGCTTTAACTTATCAGTTATGATGGGCAGTCGAAGGCCTCAAGAGCGTGATACAGTTAAATGTCCCACGCTTCTTTTTGCAAAAAAAAATTAGAATGGGATGCTTTCAATATTTGGCAATCAAACTAAAACTAGTCACAATATGAAAAGTAAAATGAGTATCAGAAGTTTGCAACTATCGTTTTTGGCAATAGCAATCGCAGCTCTTGTTAGTTGTAAAAAAGACAATTCGGCATCCATCGCCACAGTTACCACCAACCTGAGCATCACCAACATCACAGGTGTGTCGGCATCGGGCGGTGGCTCAGTCACCGACGACAAAGGCGAAACTGTGACAGCACGAGGTTTGTGTTGGAGTACCAACGTAAACCCGACCACAAAAGACAGCCTATCGAAAGACGGCAGCGGAGCGGGCACGTTCACTAGCACAATGACCAATCTGCAACCGAATACCACTTACTATGTGCGGGCGTATGCCAGCAACAGTGCAGGCACAGGATATGGAAATGCGGTGAGTTTCACCACCAAGAAACTACCCGTGCTGACCACTACCGCAGCCACAAGCATCACACCAAATAGTTCATCGAGCGGTGGAGAGGTGACAGACGATGGCGGACAAACCATCACCGAGCGCGGTGTGTGCTGGAGCACTAACCCCAAACCGACGATTGCCGACAGCAAAATCACAGCAAGTGGCACGACTGGCGTATTTACAGCAAGCTTGGTTTCACTTACGCCCAATACCACGTATTATGTTCGGGCTTATGCCACCAATGCAGCTGGCACTGGCTATGGTGCAGCAGTAAGTTTCGCAACTATTGCGCCTTATGCGCCTATGCTCACTTCACTCGATGCGACTCTCATCAGTAATACTACCGCCACAGTAGGTGGAAACATCACCGACGATGGCGGACAAACCATCACCGAGCGAGGTATCTGCTACAGCACCAGCGGGACACCAACAATTACCGACAGCAAAACCGTCGATGCCAATGGCGGTAGTGGTATATTTAATGTCAATCTATCGGGCTTAACCGCCAATACTACTTACTATGCACGAGCTTACGCCACCAATGCATCGGGCACTTCGTATGGTAATTTGGTGAATTTTAAGACAACGACAATAATTACAGATTATGACGGAAATGTGTATCATGCAATAGTGATAGGTACACAAACGTGGATGGTGGAAAATCTGAAAGTGACACATTACCGTGATGGCTCGGCTATACCGAATGTAACAAGTAATACCGCATGGAGTAGTTTAACTTCAGGTGCTTGGTGTGACTATAACAATAGTACTGTCAATGGAACAACATACGGGCATTTGTATAATTGGTACGCTGTAAGTGATAGTAGAAATATTGCCCCTACAGGTTGGCATGTGCCAAGCGATGCAGAATGGACTATATTGGAAAATTACTTAATTGCCAATGGATATAATTATGATGGTACAACAACAGTAAATAAATTACCTAAAGCTCTAGCTTCTAAATTAAACTGGTCAACGTCAACTGTTGTTGGGACGATAGGTTATGATTTAATATTGAATAATAAATCTGGTCTAAATGTATTACCAGCAGGTTATAGAGGAAGAGATGGGATATGCAAAAGTTTACAGCTAAACACTTCACTTTGGACAAACACATCTAGTGATACTCAAAATGCATATTATAGATCTTTAGATTATAATTTACCCAATGAGTATATTTCTTCAACATATAAGTTAAATGGGCATTCCGTGAGATGTATTAAAGATTAAAAAATAAACGGAGCATCCAGAAAATCCGAAAAGAGTATGGAGCGGAAACCGAAAAGCTTATGAGTAGGTGGTTTATAGAAAACAATGATATGATACGTAAATATAGTTCAATTATAAGTCTGACAATATGTTTAAGTTTTATCTTTATTCTAAATTTGTTAATTAATTTACCAACTGAAATATTTATTGGTCTAATAATTTCAATAAGTACAATAATTTTAGGATATTTGAAATACAAGATTGAAGATGATAGAATATTTATAGATTTGTTTGATAAATTCAATAAAAAATACAGTGGTGATTTTAATGATTTATTTAATAATTTGAGGATTAATAATATACCTTTAACTGATAAACAAAAACTCCTTGTAATAGATTATTTCAATATTTGTTCTGAAGAATATCTATGGTATAAAAAGGGTAGAATTCCAAAGAATGTTTGGTTGGCTTGGAAATCTGGGATTCAAGAAAATCTAGCTATAAAAGAAGTTGGTGATTTATTTAAATCAGAAGTGTTATCAAGTAATTCTAAGATCTCGTATTATGGTTTATCTGAAGAACTAGGATATTAAGCTAACTCTTTTCCCACTTAGTGCAGTGTAACTCGTGTCTTTTATTTATAGAGTTTGTAACTGTATATTTTGGTTAGAAACTGCAAAAACAAGAATCACAAGTTTCAAACTTGCGATGAATAAGGTTATTAAAGAAGTTGATCAAAGTGATATTGATAAGGTGTAAAAGCGTTTTAATGAGTTATGTAGCTATCCTAGCTAAATTAAAAATTAAGTTTCAAGCCATTGTATTTAACAAATAAAAAAAAATGATATTATGACAATAGAAGAAATCAAAAATTATTTTATTTCTCGAAGTGACGAGTTAATATCTTTATCATTGAGAGGAGATCCTTGGATTTTCTTATGTGGTGCAGCAATGATTGATTACTTGACAAATATGACATTAGGGAAATCGACTAGACTAATGTATATTTCCTTTATTGAAAACTACTTTGGGCAAGTGAACATCAATTATAAAGACTTTGATTACCAAAATGGGAGTATAGATCTTCCGACACAGATGTATGTCATTTTAAGATGTGGAATTGTACACTCATTTTCGTTCGTTCCAGACCAGCAAGGAGTAAATAATGGTGGTAGACCTAGATCAATATTACTTGCTCACGAAAAAAATGGACACACCCACTTTGATAGATATACTAATAATGGAATGGACTCTGTTGTTTTTACAGCTGAGCAATTTTCAAAAGATATAAAGGATGTAGTAGAATTAATTTTTCAAAAAGCGTCCAAAGACCAGAGTTTGGAAAGTCAGATATTAACGCATGTGACAAACCATCCTCCAATACTTGGTCAGTTTTCATAGGGTCTATCTATAACACCCAATCGCCACGGATATAATGCTGTAGAAAGATGATGTGGTTGGCGGGAATTGCATTCCCGCCTTCTTAATATTATAAGCATTTGCCTGCGGCAGGCAGGTTTGTTAAGCGATAAATCAATATATTGATTGTCGGAACACAGTTCTCAATAATAATTAAGGGGTGGGAGAAAAGATACTTGCAACTGGTAAAGATATCGCGATCGAAATAATCTGTAATTTGATGAAACAGCTATATTTGTAAAATATATTTGGAATCGAATCACATATACTAATAACAAGCAAGGGCCGGAATAAAATGCCGCCCCGACGAGTGAGTTTAAATGTACAATTATGACAAAAAACAGACTAGAAGCTTTTAGCGATGGCATGTTTGCCATTATCATTACTTTACTCATTTTAGAGTTAAAAGTACCGCATTTAGAAACTAATTCAGCACATGATTTCTTTCTTTCGATGAATGAGTTAGTGCCTAAATTCCTGAGTTTTATTTTTACTTTCTTTTTGCTTTCTATTTTTTGGGTAAATCATCACAGCATTTTGCATAAAATAGAAAAAGTGGATACTACTTTGCTCTGGTTGAACATACTGTTTTTATTCTTTTCAAGTTTATTCCCTTTTATCGCTGCATTTATCGGCGATTATCCAATGAATCAGTACGTAGTAGCACTCTATCCGCTCAATATGTTTTTTTCTGGATTGGTATTACGTAAATTCTGGAAATATGCATTTGTTGATACCACACTTGCACCCAATAGTTTTACCGAAAAAGAAAAGAAACAAGAAATTAGAAAGCATAATATTTCATCAGTTATCAATCTCTCACTGATTTTGTTGACTTTTATCTGGGTGCCCTTAACCCTAGCTATTATCATGTTAATGCCTTTGTTTTTTGTTGCGCCCGATTTGATGAAAAAAATTAAAACGAATCATTGAAACTTGAATACGTTTTTTAATATTGAAATAAATGATGAATGTGATTAAGAGACTCAAATTTAAACCAAATGCAGATCTTCAAATTGAAGTGGTGCCCTTGCAATCGTTGTCGAATGTGAGCATCGAACATTTGGCGACGCCTCATCGCACTAATTTCTATCATATTTTTCTGTTCGAAAATTGCCAACCTACTCATTTTGTTGACTTCGAGCCCATTTCTGTTGAGCCATACTCGTTGCTATTTATCAATAAAGACCGCATTCATCAATTTGACCAACTGCTTAAATACGAAGGAAATATTTTAATCTTTACCGACGACTTCTTTTGTACATCCGAAAGTGATACCAAGTATTTGAGAAGTAGTATTCTGTTCAATGATCTTGCCGATGAGCCTACCATAAAGCTAAATAAAGCAAGTTTCGAGAAATACATCACTATTTGCGATAGCATTACCGAAGAATTGAGCTTGCCAGCGGATAAATCAAAACCTATTTTGCTGAAAAATCTGCTTCATAATTTTTTGTTACTTGCCGAAAGAGAAAAAAACAAACAAGGTTTCGCTGAGCTTAAAAAAGGAGCTGACCTCGATTATACGATCTTCTTTCGCGATTTATTAGAAAGCAACTATACTCAACTGAAGAGTGTCAATGACTATGCCAAACTCATTTTTGTTTCTGAAAAACGTCTTGGGCAAGCAACGGCAAAGGTGTTGGGCAAATCACCCAAAGAGATTATTAATGACAGAATATTATTAGAAGCCAAACGACTGTTAGTACATACTAACTTGTCAATCAAAGAAATAGGACAAGGATTGGGATTTGAAGACCCTGCCTATTTTGTTCGCTATTTCAAAAAAAACGCCGAATCTACCCCCGTAGAATTTAGAGAATCTTATCTGAAACGATAGTATTCCCAAAAGTACCATACAAAGGCTCATTTGTCCATTGTGAGAAAAATGAAACTGCTTGATCTTTGCAACAGTATTAATCATTTAAAATTTTACAAAATGGACAAGAATAAAGACGCAATTACAGCATTCTACAAAAAAGCATTAACTGTAAACACAGAAACTACACCAACTGCTGTTTTGACAGAGGTATTGGCCGATGATTTCATATCATACGGCTCGGTAGAAAGTAAAGGAAAGCCTGCATTAATGGGGCAAGTTGAATTTTTTTGGAAATTAATTCCAGACTTGAAATGGGAACCTCAAGACATGGCTAACGATGGCAACAAATATGTAATCCGTAGTTTAGTAACTGGCACACCTAATGGCGATTTTATGGGATTACTAACAGATGGAACAAAATCGTTCAAAATTATGTCTATCGATTTTCATACTGTAATTGACGGAAAGCTGACATCTGTGCACCATTTGGAAGATTGGGGAACCGCTATGAAACAATTAAAAGCGTAAGAGTATGGCATTGCACATTGACATTGTACCCAAATGGGTGCGAATAGTAATAGGCGTTTTGGCCTTCATGAACATTGCATTTGGTGTAATGGGTTATTTCGATATGACCGTGCTTTTCCCAAATGCCACAGGATTCGATTTAACCAATACTATTTTTACAAGCGCAAGTTTTGAATTTGCAGCACGTAATCTTGCCATTGGTTTGGCACTACTGATTGTAGCACTAAAAGGAGTACCCGAAAGCATTGCCATAGTAACTATAATCAGGGCATTAATTGAAATTCAAACGATTATTATTGCTTTCGTGCATGGCACTTTCACTTCTGTGCTTATTTTACCAGTGGTATTGTTGGGGATAGAAATATTTGTCATTCTAACTTTAGTAAAAGCTATTGGCAAACGAGATGGGAAATAAAAAAACTGAATACATAGAAATTGCCAAATTTAAGCTCAAAGACGGATTTAC
>JBAXGL010000160.1:0-5972 GCA_037139375.1 Bacteroidales bacterium
TCCAAATTTAATCTTTTTTTAATGTGACTTTTAAGGCTGCTTTAAGTTGCGTAATGCAATCTTTGTAGCATAAAATGTCAACAAGAATGAGAAATTTGTTTTTAATCGTATTCACAATATTTTCGGTCACTTCTCGAGCTCAATCTGACTCATTATTTTCGTTAAGCGATTGTGAGCGTATTTTTCTTAAAAACAATCTGAATCTTTTAGCAGCAAAATTCAATGTGAATGTAGCACAAGCAGCCGTCATTCAGGCTCGATTGTGGGACAATCCATCACTTTCAATAGAAATAAACGCCTATAATCCCGACGGAAACAAATTTTTCGATGTGGGTGTAAATGGTGATAAATCTTTTGGAATTGAGCAACTTATACATTTAGGAAGCAAACGCCACAACGAATTAGAATTAGCTCGCACAAATGTGGTCATTGCTCAACTTCAATTTTCGGATTTATTGCGCAATCTGAAACAGCAACTTCGCGAAAGTTATTTTGCTATTTATTACGATAATCTTTCGTATCAAGCCATTGTCAATCAGATGGAAAGCCTGAATATCCTTATTCAGGAATACGAAAAACAGGTGGCCAAAGGCAATATATCGATGAAAGATCTTGTACGACTGAAATCGTTGTATCTCGATTTTAGATCTAAAAAATCAGAACTTTTCAAAAGTATCAGCGACAATCAATCGAACCTTTCATTACTCGTTGGCAAAGATTTTCTGATACCTCAACCTAAAGCTGAAGAACTCAAGCTTTACTCCTCAAAAGATATTCCAGCAATCGACTCTTTGTATCATTCAGCTTTGAACAACAGACCCGACTACCAAATTGCCGAAAAGCAGGTAGAAGCATCTGCATGGAATCTGAAATGGCAGAAATCTTTGGTTGTGCCTGATGTAAGTTTGGGTGCCAATTATTCGCAACGTGCAGGAGCTTTCCCTAATGCGTTGACCATGTCATTAAGTGTTCCGTTAGCATTATGGAATAGAAATCAGGGTAATATAAAATCGGCTGATGCTCAAATGAAATCGAATATTGCTAGCAAAGATTATCTGAAAGCGAAAGTAATGCAAGATGTAGTTGTAGCTCAGAAGAAATGGAAAGATGCATTAGAAAATTCCAAATTGCTAGATCAAGAAACTATTCAAAACTTCAAAAAAGTTTCTGATTCGATGTTTAAAAACTTCGAACATGGAAATGTTTCTCTCATAGAATTCACCGATTTTCTCGAAAGCTATACCCAATCAATACTTCAATACAATCAATTGGGTAAGAATTTAGTGAATACATCAGAAGATATTAACTTTTATACGTCATCAACAATTTTCTAAAAATGAAGCAACTACTGGCCATATTAGTAAGTGGATTATTCATTCTGCTTATTTCATGTAAAGATAAAAATGCCACCAACGACACGGAGAATAAATCCTTTTCATTAAGCGATGTGATGCTGAAAAACACCAAAGTAGCCAAAGTTGAACAAAAACAATTGAAAACTGAATTGGAGTTTTACGGTAAAATAGAAGCAGACAACAACAAATTGATCGAAATTTATCCAGTAGTAGGAGGCAATGTGGTGAAGGTGTATGTCGAATTGGGCGATTATGTGAAAAAAGGTCAGTTGTTGGCAACCATACGAAGTACCGATGTGGCTGGTTACGAAAAAGACTTGAATGATGCCAAAAACGATGTGGTTGTCGCTACAAAAAACCTAAAAGTTAGTCAAGAGTTATATGAAGGGAAATTAAATACAGATAGAGACATTTATGCTGCAAAAAGTGACTTGGAAAAAGCACAATCACAACTCAAACGCATGGAGGAGACTTATAAAATTTACAGTCTTAAACCAGGTGCAATCTATGAAGTACGTTCACCTTTGAACGGCTTTATTCTTCAAAAACAGATTAATCAGGATATGTTGTTGAGAAACGACCATACGAATAATATCTTCGATGTAGCCGAAATTGACGAAGTCTGGGCAATGGCAAATGTAAGTGAATCAGATATAGAACAAGTAAAATTAGGGGGTGTGGCTCAAGTAGTTACATTGGGCTATCCCGACAAAATATTTAAAGGGACTGTAGATAAAATTTACAACATTATCGACACAGAAACCAAATCGATGAAGGTGAGAATTAAGCTGAAAAATCCAGATTTCATTCTGAAGCCCGAAATGAAAGCTACTGTGAAAATATGCTATAATGAACCTAAAAAAATGCTTTCAATCCCCTCATCTGCAGTCATTTTCGACAAGAGTTTCAACTTTGTAATGGTTTACAAAGACCGATTCAATATCGAAACGCGCAAAATAGAAGTTTTTCGCCAGGTAGATGATATCACATATATTACGTCGGGGCTCAAGCCAGGAGAGAAGGTTGTAACCAACAATCAGTTACTTATTTATGATGCACTCAATGATTAAGATTGCGCCTAAACTCAAATAGAAAACTGAATGAATAAGTTTGTAAGAAATATAATTGCCTTCTCGCTCAAGAATCGTGCTTTCACTTTCTTCTGGGTCAGCATTTTGGTAATTGCCGGAATCATTGCGTTTCAACAGATGCCAATTGAGGCTTTTCCAGACGTGACCAACACACAAATTGTGATTGTCACTCAATGGAATGGGCGAAGTGCCGAAGAAATAGAACGATTTGTGACTACACCCATCGAAATTGCCATGAACTCGGTGCAACGCAAAACAAGTGTTCGCAGCACCACAATGTTTGGGTTGTCGATTGTGAAAATCATTTTTGAAGATGAAGTCGAAGATTTTTTTGCACGTCAACAAGTGAACAATCAACTCCGAAATGTTGCGCTTCCCGATGGGGTTGAACCCGATGTACAACCACCTTATGGCCCTACGGGTGAAATATTCCGATATACATTGAAGGGTGACAAACGCGATTCGAAAGATCTATTAACTCTACAAACTTGGGTAATTGATCGTCAATTAAGAACAATACCTGGTGTAGCCGATCTCACCGTTTTTGGTGGACAGCAGAAAGTGTACGAAATATGTATTGACCCTAATCGTCTTACTGGATACGACATTACACCCATGGACGTGTACGATGCAGTAAGCAAAAGTAATCTGAACGTTGGCGGTGACGTGATTGAAAAAAACGGTCAGGCTTTTGTAGTTCGAGGAGTAGGTCTTATCAAATCAAAGCAAGATATTGAAAACGTAATTGTCTCTTACGCCAATGGGAATCCAGTTCTGGTAAAGCACCTTGCCGAGGTGCGCGAAGGAGCAATGCCGCGTGTTGGACAAGCTGGATTAGGTAAAGACGATGATGTGGTAGAAGGTGTAGTGGTAATGCGGAAAGGTGAAAATGCACGAGAAGTTTTAGCTCGCGTAAAAGCAAAAATCAATGAGCTAAACACTAAAATACTCCCGTCTGATGTGAAAATGGTGACTTTCTACGATCGCGATAATCTGATGGATTTCACTACACATACAGTGATGCACAACGTGTTAGAGGGTATTATTCTGGTCACAGTGATTGTATTTCTCTTTATGGCAAATTGGCGAACAACAGTGATTGTGTCCATTGTTGTACCATTATCGTTACTATTCGCATTTCTTTGCCTACGTATGAAAGGTATGAGTGCCAATTTACTCTCGTTGGGGGCGGTCGACTTTGGTATTATCATAGATGGTGCGGTAGTGATGGTGGAGGGCCTCTTTGTCACACTCGACCACTTACGTGAAAAAGTTGGGATTGATAAGTTTAACAAATTAGCTAAGGGCAGTATAATCAAGAAAAACGGAGCTGAGTTAGGTAAGGCTATTTTCTTCTCCAAAATGATTATCATTATGGCACTGATGCCCATCTTCGCTTTCGAAAAAGTGGAAGGAAAAATGTTTTCTCCTTTAGCTTGGACGTTAGGTTTTGCACTTCTTGGAGCTTTATTATTCACACTTACTTTGGTGCCGGTATTGTCACACGTTTTATTAAACAAAAATGTATCTGAGAAACACAATCCGTTTGTTAATTTCTGGAATAATATTACTGAGAAAGCATTTTTATTTACATTCAAACACAAGCGTAAAAGTCTGGCTGTTGCTTTAACCATATTGGTTATCTCACTGCTTTCTTTCAAACTTTTGGGGTCGGAGTTTATGCCCCAACTCAACGAAGGTGCACTTTGGGTGGAAGCAAAATTCCCTATGAGTCAAAGCCTTTCAGTGACAGTAAATAAGGTTGCCACATTGCGCCAAGAACTCATGAAATTTCAGGAAGTTAATGATGTGCTTTCGCAAACTGGACGAAGCAACGATGGTACTGATCCGAGTGGCTTCTACTATGTTCAAATGCAAGTAAACCTGAAACCTCACGATCAATGGAAAGACAATATCACCTACGATCAATTGGTAGACGAAATGGACAAAAAACTTGAAAAATATCAAGGTATAAACTACAACTATTCACAACCCATTATCGATAATGTGGCAGAAGCTGTGGCTGGATTTAATGCCGACAACGGTGTGAAAATCTACGGAGATGATCTCGACAAGCTTGATGAAATTGCGAATCAGGTGGTTGAGAAAATGAAAAATGTGCCTGGAATCAGAGACCTTGGTGTGATGCGAAACCTCGGACAACCTGAAGTGAGTGTCATATTGGATAAAGAGAAAATGGCCGCTTACGGTGTTGCAGCATCCGATGCACAAGCAGTGTTGGAAATGGCTTTCGGAGGCAAAACTGCAACCGAAAAATACGAAGGCGAACGCAAATTCGATATTCGAATACGATATGATAAAGAGTATCGAAAGAATGAAAACGACATTGCTAATTTAAAAATCCCATCGTTGAGCGGCACTAAAATCCCACTGAAAGAGGTCTGCACAATAGAAAAACAAACAGGACCTGCATTTATCTATAGAGATAACACGAAACGTTTTGTTGGAGTTAAATTTTCGGTCCGCGATCGCGATTTAGGCAGTACGGTTCAAGATGCTCAACATCGAGTTGATTCAATTAAATTACCAGACGGCTACTCTATTGGTTGGGCTGGAGAATTCGAAAATCAAGTACGTGCATCCGCTCGTTTGGTTCAAGTAGTTCCACTGAGTTTGATTGCAATCTTTGTATTACTTTTTATCATGTTTGGAAACATTCAAGATGCAACATTAGTTATTGCCAACGTTCCCTTTGCTTTAATTGGCGGCATTCTGGCACTTCACCTCACAGGTATAAACTTCGGGATTTCTGCCGGAGTAGGATTCATTGCGCTGTTTGGTATTTGCATCCAAAACGGAGTACTTCTTATTTCACAGTTTCACAAAAACATTAAGAGTGGTTTGACTATAGATGCCTCCATCATTGAAGGCGTAAAGATACGAACAAGGCCCATCATCATGACCGCCTTGATGGCATCTATCGGATTGATGCCCGCTGCTCTATCAACAGGAATAGGCTCCGAGTCACAAAAGCCTTTGGCAGTTGTAATCATTGGTGGTCTCATTACTGCTACGATACTTACGTTACTTATTTTCCCGATTATATTTTGGATATTTAATCGGACGAAGCATGAAAAAATTGTTTGATAGTTTGTTTAATTGTTTGTTGTTTGTTTCTTTTTAATTAAAACACTTTTCACCCCCGATGATCGACGATTCTTTCATCGGGGTTCATCGAAACTAATTACTTATTCTACCGATTATATTCTGGATATTTAATCACAGAAAGCATAAAGAAATTGTTTGATAGTTTGTTTAATAGTTTTTGTTTGTTTCTTTTTAATTAAAACACTTTCACCCCCGATGATCGACGATTCTTTCATCGGGGTTCATCGAAACTTAATGAGTGATGAAAAAATCCTATTATTTTGCATCTGTATTGATGCTCACTTTTCTCTTTTTCACTTCATGCACCCAGAGCAATAACTCAGGCAATCTCTACACGCCTTCGAGTGGAGATGCTACCTCAACAGCGACATTAGCCGATTTGCAGCAAGGTCGTACA
>JBAXGL010000161.1:0-5915 GCA_037139375.1 Bacteroidales bacterium
AATTATCGACTACACAACTAATCTTTTGATAAACTTTTTTGAAATCTGTTTTTGGGAGATGAAAGAACCTTTCTATAGAAGGTCAAAAAAGCAATATTTGTTTGCATAAGCTGGGGTTTGTCTGATCCAAAAATCTACAATACAGACAAAACATGAAGTCGAGAATGAATAACTCACATAAAAAAATTGCAACTGAAGCTCGCGGAGGAGTCTAGTTGCAATCTAATTGTATCAAAAATACACCTAAAAGGATATTTTTATTCTTTCACTAATTTCCCTACCACTTGCTTGCCTTCGCTTTGTACTTTCAGCACATAAATTCCTTTTGCCAAACTACGAATATCAATAGGTTTACCGTTAGCTAGCTCATTCAATAACATTCGTCCTTTCAAATCATAAATGGCAACATGTGTTTTCGCTGCACAACTTATCATGAAATAGTCCTTTGTTGGATTTGGATAAATACACAAGTTTGAAACTTCTGTATTCTTAAATGATGTTGGCATATTACTATAAGCACTTGCATTCTGTAGGGGCAATCCAGCAAAGCTAACAGTTGGCACAGCCTTCACTCTCACAGACAAGTCACCAACAGCTATCACTTGATTGCCAATGGTGATTGGGTTTGATGCTACAGTCTGATAAGTTTTACCGCCATCAATTGAAAATTCATAGGCAGATAAATCCGAATATAACGGATTCAAAGTGAACCCAAATGTATTATTAGACGTATCCTCTACCGGACTTGTTGGTGCAGCGGGAGAACCTGGGATAACAACATTAACAAAGTTTGAGCCAAAACTTGATGCTGTAGGTTCGTACCTTATTGATAGATTCACGCCAGAACTAAAATAAAGATACGGAGAAAGATTAATATATAATTCATTAGTCTGATTCGATTTCATTGAAATCCCTGACAGTGAATTAATAACGTTAACAGAATTCCAAGCACCTCCATTTATAGAGTATTGCATCGATGGTGATATAGGCATTCTACTGTTGACATAATCAATATCTGACGTTGAAATAGCTGGTATATTTAGCGGACGAGCAGGTAAAATAATTGTTGTCGGGAGTGATGCGTAACTAGTTAAGTTTGCCTTAAATCGTATGTTTATCGTATCAGGAACATTGGAAATGAATGTTTTAATTGAGATGTCTGTGCCAAGAACATCTGCCCATGAACTTCCTTTATCAAGACTATATTCCATTGTAGCTGCTAAGTGTATAATTTTTTCAGAAGGGAAATCTATATCGCTGGTCGACAATATAGGTGCAGCTTGAGACTTCAAAACAATAATGCTGCTTTTCACCCAATTTGAGCTATTTCCACTCAATGCAAAATTGTACAATGTTCCATTGGTGCCGTTTACAGATTTATCGTTTAGTGTGGTTAATCCTGCATTATTTATTCCAGCTATTCCACTATTAAAATCATAATAAGCGACTAATCCGTTTTCACTTCCAGTAAGTCGTGCTGATTTATCTATTGCTATTTCGGAAGCACTGAGAACCTTATTCCAAATTTTCACTTCATCAATATCACCTGAAAATAAAGCAGCATAAGCAAAAGCACCAATTAACACCGAATTATCTCCAGCAATTGCAGGAACGGCACTATTTGTTGCAACCAAAACGCCATTGGTATAAAGTTTCATAGTAGTTGTTGCAGCATCATACGTTACAGCGACATGAGTCCACGTATTAAGTGGTATTGTTGAATTATCAACCACATAAAACCAAGTCCCATTATGACCTGAACAAAGTTGTCCATTAACAACCCAAAAAGCGTGATTCAAACTCCCTGAAATAATATTAAGATAACCCGTATTGGTTGCAGTTCTTATCCAAGCTTCTTTTGTGTACGAATTAGTAAGTATATTTCCGCAATTCACAAAATCATTAACGCCATCAAAGTTAAGTGCATTATTCAGCTCTGCAACTACCAAATTTTGATCAACTTGAATTGCTGGTTTATAATAAGTATTACCTGATTGATTAGCTGATATTATACATGAGCCTGCTCCAACGATATGAATATTACCATCTACGATAGTTGCAACCGAAGGATTACTACTTGTAAGACTCACACCTAAACCACTACTTGATATTGCGATAGGTGTAAAATCAGCATCTCCCACCTGTTTGGGAGAAAGGTCATTGAATTTAATTATTTGATTTGATTTTGATAATGTAGAACTACTTCCAATCCAATTGGAAACATTTCCATTTAATGTAAAATTTGAAAGAATTCCATTTGCTGGAGTTGGTGACTTATCTATCATTGAAATTTTTCCAGTATTATCAACGTTAGCAACGCCCGAATTCATATTATAATATGCAATTAATCCTGTTTCATTACCTTTCAACGTTTTAGTACAACATTGTAGAATCTGAGCATCTGTTAAAACAGCACTCCACAGACTCAAATCATCAATAGAACCTGAATAAAACTCGCTGTTATCTTTCGTGGATTTTCCTAAAACAAAATTTGATTTAGAATCGGTAATCCTTAATGATGATAATACTGAAAAATCAAGAAGATTACCATCTACTATCGTTCCTGCTGTTCCATCAAGAGTCATGATAGGCTGTTGTACTCCATCAACAATAATTTTAACATATCGATTATTAATATCAAACAACACAATAGCATTATGCCAAATGCCATCATTATATTTTGCTATTGTATTGCAATTGATTGATTGAGCTGTAAGGTTATCCGCTACGCCAAAAACAACCTGTCCGTTGTTTATTCCCATCTTATAACCACCATATTCGCCAGGTTTAAAATTATGGCTTATAAATCTGCCTGCAGTTGATTGAGTGGTATTAAACCAAATTGATATACTTTGAAAAGAGGTCAATTTACTGTTATAATTAATATCAACGTAGTCATCAATACCATCTAAATTAAGAGAATTATCTGCAACCGGCACATTTACTGCTGATGAAATAAAATTAGAACTGCATCCGCTTAAGCTAAAGTTATTCAAAACTCCATTTTTGGATTGATCTATGACATTTATCAGATTGTTTTGAGCTGAATTATTACCACATGGAGTGCCTTGATTCATATTATAAAAAACAATGAGGCCGTTATCTGAATTACTTACATTATTATATTCATTGTTTAATTCTGATTCAGAAAGCGCTCTATTCCATATTTTCACATCGTCAATATCTCCGTTAAAAAACCCAGAATTATTGTATGCTCCAACAAACACCGAATTATCTAACGTATTCGGAAGTAATCCAGCCGATTTAACAGCTACTCCATTAATATAGAGTTTCATTAAATATGAAGCTGCATCATAGGTGACTGCTACATGTGTCCATTCGTTTGTTGGAAAACTAGTATCATCTTTTAAAAAGCCTGACGCCCCCATTTGGTTATTACTAGCCGTAAGGTTTCCATTAAAAATCTGAAAAAAATGATTCGATGTTCCAGAGATTATATTATTAACAGAACCTGCTGAAGGGCTAAGCTTAACCCAAGCTTCCTTTGTATAAGAGGGAGTTAAGATGCTTCCACAACTCACAAAGTTGGTTGCACCATCGAAATTAAGGGCATTCCTTATATTTCCAACTGTTAGGGTTTGACTGACAGCAGTAGCTGGATTAAAATTCACATCACCCGCCTGCGAAGCAGTAATCGTACAACTTCCTTGTCCAACGAGATGGATTCTGCCATTCACAATATTAGCTACCGTACTATCGCTACTTGAATAATTTAGAGACAAACCACTGCTAGCAGATGCTGGCGAAAAATCGGCATCACCTAAATTCCGAGTAGGCATCGAATTGAAAGTAATACTTTGATCAACCTTTATAGGTGCCACATAACTGCCAGGAGTAATGGTTACATCCCCTTCTATAAATTTATAATCATATCGAGTATCGGGAGTTGAAACAAAAGTAATTGCTTTGGGATAAAAGCCTGGAACTGTAGCGCTTGTAATATTGAACTTTGCAAAAGGTGTAAAGTATGGGAATGTACTATCTCCATTCTTCCATCCAGTAATTGTGAATGGTGGATAAAATAAATTACTACCGTATGCAATTGTTTGATTATCTGCTTTCCATGTTAAGATGGCTTTTTTTACATACATCGCTAATTTTACTGGTGTAGCTGCACTGTAAAATGTATTACCTGGTTGGCTGGCAGTTATAACCACTCTTCCAGCAAAATTGATATGAAAAACATTATTAGTTAATGTCATAACTCCAGGATTATCAGAGCTATAAGAGTCAATACTATAAGTTACTGGCAAGCCCGAAGTTGAAGTGGCTGATGATAATGTAAAGTCTGCATCGCCATAGGTTTTGATTGGCAAACTATTGAAAGAAATTGTTTGAGTACTTAAATCTATTGTTGATACAGTTGTAACTGTACTGTTGGGTGTTGTTGCACCACCTAAATATCCACGAACACGATAATAATAGGTAGTAAGTGGGTTTAAATTGACTATTTGAAAAGATGTTACACTCCCAATATCTAAATTATTATATCCAGTAACGCAATTACTAAAATTCATATCTGTAGCTACATCAATATAATATTTTTCAACTATCAGGCCATTGGCTGGGGGCATCCAATTAGCAACAAAACCACCCCCTCCGAGAGAGGTGGCAGGCATTGTTGTAAGATTGGCTCCAACAGTGCTGGCAACCCAATTAGAGGCAATACCGTTTAAATATTGTGACTTAACAATAGTATTATTACCTGATGATGATTTATCTTTGATAGTAATTACTCCAGCATTATTTTGACCTGCATTCCCAGAATTGAAATCATAGTATGTATATAACCCTGGCTCTGTTCCTGTCAACTCTTTATCTTTATCGTCTACAATTTGTTGTTGGGTTCTCGGGTAATTCCAGATCCTTAACTCATCCATTGTACCAGTGAAACAATCTCGAACACCATAGGTGCTCTCATGTTGTGCAGCCATAATCGGCATAGAATAATTGAAGAAACAATCATAAGAAACAGGAATAGTCCCTTGTAATTCTCCATCGACATAAAATTTCATTTCTTTATTTGAAAACGTGACAGCCAAATGATACCATTTCCGAATATCACACCTCTTTATTTGATTTATCCATCCAAATGGCGTATTAACTGCAAACATTGGCTTGGTATAATCTCCATTTGTATACGTCTGTTTAAATTCCCAAGATAAATGTGGAATATCACGAATTTGTGACCCTCCATCATAATACTTCTCATGAAATGGATTTTTGGCAATAATAGTGCAAGAACCCCATCCACCAAGACCATTATATTCTAATGGATTTATCCAAAATTCAATGGTTGAATTTTGGAAATTAAACCCGTTATCATTTGGAATTTCAAAATAGTCTTGACTAAAAGGAGTAGTTTGAAAATCCAATGCATTATGGAAATTTGATTGAGCTTTAACACCACTAATCGACATTACCAAAATTACTAATCCAACGACAAAATTTCTTGCTTTCATATTGTATATAATTATATTTTCTCAGCTTGTTTGGGATATTATTCCATTGTTATATTTTTCAAATTCATCTACACAAAGTGCAAAAATAATATAATTATTAATTATTCCAAATTCAAAACGATGTTATGTGCTACTTTGATGTCCACTATTCAGAATAGACATAACTATCTGTATATGTGAGACATATCAATCTAAATAATTTAGATTATTTTCTTTCAAAAAAGAATAGTAAAATGCAAAATCTTATATATAAGAAAGGCCGCTCCAAATCGCTTGAAGCAGCCTCCTATTATCTCTTTTCAAATTTATTACTTCATTTTCTATTTTGCAAATCTAAGGTCAAGAGAAGTTATGACTAAACCTAACCCACTAAATTCATTTCCCTACAAAACCCGACGGCAACGCCAATAGTTGGTATTGTATCGTTTTGGC
>JBAXGL010000162.1:0-5881 GCA_037139375.1 Bacteroidales bacterium
ATAGTCTTTTTAATTCCCGCCTTTTCGGCAAGGTCTTTGATGATGTAGAAAATCATTATTCGACTTAGTTTGGTGCCCAATCGGTTGAGGAATAGGATGTTTTCGTTTCCTTTTTTGATGTTAATCAGATGTCGGTCGAGGAAATAGAGTCGAATGCCATCGACAGCTGGTGAGGAAAGGGGCACAAGCCGTTGTTTATTGCCTTTGCCTGTGACGCGCACAAAACTGTCGTCTAAATAGAGATCCGAAATCTGGAGATTTACCAGTTCCGACACCCGCAAACCACAGCTATAAAGAACTTCCAGCATCGTTTGGTTGCGTTTCCCTTCAGGTTTCGATAGGTCGATTTGCGAAAGCATCGTATCAATCTCTACCGTAGATAAAACTTCGGGAAGTTTCAGCCCTATTTTGGGCGATTCGAGCAGTTCGCAGGGCGATGCTTCGAGGTAATCTTCGAGCACAAGGAATTTGTAGAAAGATTTCAGTCCCGAAATGATGCGTGCTTGTGATCTGGCGCAAATTCCGACGTCGCGCAGTTGTGCCACAAACTGGTGCAAATCGTTTAGTTCCACATCCAAAACCGATTTGTTTTCCGCAATCAAAAAACGGGATAATTTAGCTACATCTTCGAGGTAAGCCTCAATGGTATTGGGCGAAAGCGATTGCTCTAAACGCAGATATGTGGTGTATTTTTTTAGTGCAGAATGGCTATCCTTCATATTTTTTGACTACTTTTGCAGTGAATTTAGAGAAGATGTTTTCGCAAAAATAGTGAAAAATTATCCTCCACTTTCCAAATCCTGTAAATAACATTTTGATATGAAGATTCAGATCATCAACGGTCCTAACCTCAATCTGCTGGGGAAACGAGAGCCTACTGTTTACGGAAGCTCTTCCTTCGAATCGTATCTCAAAACACTCATCGAACGTTTTCCATTGTGCGAAATCACCTATTTTCAATCGAATATTGAGGGTGAACTGATTAACAAAATCCACGAAGTGGGTTTCGATTTCGATGCCATTATCATCAATGCAGGTGCATACACACACACTTCTATCGCATTGGCAGATGCTATTCGTGCGGTCAACACACCGGTGATTGAAGTACACATTTCAAACATTCATAGCCGCGAGTCGTTTCGTCATGTTTCGATGATCGCAGCCGCCTGTAAAGGGGCCATTCTTGGTTTCGGACTCGATTCTTATCGATTGGCGATAGAAGCAATTATAAACAACAAATAAAGAATATGCCAAAACACACTAAAATAGTAGCGACGATTTCCGATTGGAGAAGTGATGTTGATTTTTTAAAAGAACTTTACGAAAGCGGAATGAATGTCGTTCGATTGAACTCGGCGCATTTAACAAATGAGGGTTTTCTGAAAATAATAAACAATGTCAGAGCGGTATCACCCAATATTGCTTTGTTGATGGATACTAAAGGCCCTGAAGTTAGAACGACACCCATCGAAAATAATGCCAAAATCAAATTTGAAACGGGTGATATTGTTCAAGTCATAGGCGATCCGGCTCGTTTTACTACGAAAGAATGTATTGCAGTGACTTATGCTCATTTGATGGATGATATGAACATTGGCTGCAAAATGCTTATCGACGATGGCGAGTTGGAATTTACAGTAACGGAGAAAAATGATCATATCCTCACGCTGATTGCAGAAAATAGCGGTGAACTTGGCTCTCGCAAGAGTGTGAACGTTCCCGGTGTTCGTATCAATCTCCCTTCGTTGACTAATCGTGATCGTGAAGTCATTCAATTGGCAATAGCACATAATGTGGATTTTATTGCGCACTCCTTTGTTCGCACTCGTCAGGATGTACTCGATATTCAGAAAATCTTGGATGAGGCAAAAAGTCCTATCAAAATTATCTCAAAAATTGAAAATCAGGAAGGCGTTGATAATATCGACGAGATTCTAGAAGTGACATACGGTGTGATGATTGCCCGTGGTGACCTCGGTATAGAGGTGGCTCAGGAGAAAATACCAGGTATACAACGACAACTGATTCGCAAATGTGTGCAAGCAAAGAAGCCCGTTATCGTGGCTACTCAAATGCTTCACTCAATGATTACCAACCCGCGCCCAACGCGTGCTGAGGTGACTGATATAGCAAATGCAATATACTACCGCACCGATGCATTGATGCTCAGCGGCGAGACTGCTTATGGGAAATATCCTGTAGAAGCCGTAAGAACAATGGCGAAGATTGCCGAAGAAGCAGAAAAAACCAAAATGCCGGAGAATGACATTCCTGTAAATGCAGTTGATTCGCGCATTGCTTCGTTTTTAGCTGAGAAAGCTGTTCATGCTACTCAACGCTTGAAGGTGCAATCTATCATTACCGATGCTTACACGGGTGGAACTGCGCGTTATGTAGCTGCATTCCGTGGAGTATGTCCAGTGTATGCGATTTGCTACAACGAAAATGTGATTCGCCATTTGGCATTGTCCTATGGTGTCTTCCCGATATACCAAGAGGAGAGAGGTTCGGCACGCGAATACTTCTTCGATGGAATCTATATGCTTTTACGTCGCAAACTCATCAGCGAATCAGATACTGTCGCTTTCTTGGGTGGTAGCTTTGGCGAAGGTGGTGGAACGACCTACCTCGAAATCAACGAAGTGTCGAAGATTTTGAACCACAGCAGCGACTATATTTTACCGAATTTCTGTAAGTTGGATTAATGAATTGCCGTCTGCTTTAGCTAACGGATTGTAAGATAAATTTCAGAAATAGCGATGATTGACCCGATTGAGCAATACATATTGGCACACATCGACCCCGAAGGTGAAGTGTTGGAACGGTTAAATCGCGATGTGCACGTCAATTTGCTCCGTCCCCGAATGTTGTCAGGTCATCTGCAAGGCCGAATGCTAAAAATGCTCTGTCGGATGATTCGTCCCACATCGGTGCTCGAGATCGGAACTTATGCTGGATATTCTGCCCTCTGTCTGGCAGAGGCGCTTACCGAAGATGCTACCATCGTCACCATCGAGATTGACGACGAATTGGAGGATTTTATCCAGAAACACCTCGACGATTCTCCTTATGGCAATAAAGTGTCATTGCATTTTGGTGATGCGTTTGATATTATTCCAACGTTGGATAAATTGTTCGATTTGGTCTTTATAGATGCCGATAAGCGAAGCTATTCCGACTATTTCGACCTTGTTTTTGACAAAGTAAACGCAGGTGGTTTTATCATTGCCGACAATACGCTTTGGGATGGAAAAGTGCTCGAACCACCGGATGAAAACGATGCGCAAACTATTGGAATTCTTGAGTTTAACAGAAAGGTAGCCGCCGATACACGTGTCGAAAAGGTGATTCTGCCACTTAGAGATGGCATCACGCTAATTCACAAATTGAGATAAATCGTAAACGAAAAAAATAGATTATTATGAACTTTCCATCAGAATTGAAGTACACAAAAGAGCACGAGTGGATTCGCGTCGAAGGCGACCAAGCAGTTGTAGGCATCACCGACTATGCACAAGGCGAGTTGGGTGAAATCGTTTACGTCGATGTCACCAGTGTAGGAGAAACGTTGGCGAAAAATGAGGTTTTCGGAACCATTGAAGCGGTGAAAACTGTTTCTGATCTTTTCCTCCCTATTTCGGGCGAAGTGGTTGAATTTAATGCACAACTTGAAGACCAGCCCGAATTGGTAAACAGCGATGCGTATGGCGATGGATGGATTGTGAAAATTGCTATCTCTGATGCTTCAGAAATTGACTCACTTTTGTCGGCTGACGAGTACAAAGAATTGATTGGTTAAAACCCCACCCATCTCTCCCCGAAACGGAGGGTACCAATACAAAAGTCAGATCTATTTAAATTAACTACTCTTAACTCCCCTTTGGGGTTGGGGCTAACTTTAAAAATATGAAACCTGTTGTAAGCATCATAATGGGAAGTACATCAGATTTGCCAGTAATGGGCAAAGCAGCTGAACTTCTCAACGAATTCGAAATCCCTTTTGAGATAAATGCACTTTCTGCACACCGCACGCCTGCTGAGGTAGAGGTGTTTGCTAAAGGTGCACAAGAGCGTGGAATTAAAGTCATAATTGCAGCAGCGGGTATGGCTGCACACCTGCCGGGTGTGATTGCCTCGATGACTACCTTGCCGGTGATCGGAGTGCCTATCAAAGCATCGCTCGACGGAATGGATGCGCTATTGGCCATCGTTCAAATGCCTCCCGGAATTCCAGTGGCAACTGTCGGTATCGATGGTTCGCTGAATGCTGCAATTTTGGCTGTGCAGATGATGGCGGCAGATAATGTAGAGCTTCAAGCTAAATTGGCAAGCTATAAGGCTGGGTTGAAAAAGAAGATAGTGAAGGCTAACGAAGAGTTAAGCCACCTCAAATACGCATACAAAACAAACTAATCAAGTTTGAGATACTTGGAATCCTCTGAATTAGTTCAGGGGATTTTTTTATAAACAATAATTGTGTATTTATGGTGGAGTTTAGAACACTTTGCTCGACGAAGCGTTTTAAATTAGGTATATATTTACATGAGCATACTTTTTTGGATTAAACAAAATGATTTTTAGAAAAATTGAATTGAACGATTGGGGATGGATAGCAAATTATTGTCGTTCTAAAGACAGTCGCCAGCTAAATTACTCTTTTGAAGTGTTGTTTCTATGGCGTGATATATGCGATTTTGAAGTAGCAGAACACGGTGGATTTTTGTTTATTAAAACATATTTGGAGTGCAAACATAATTTTCTATTTCCTCTTGGTGGTGGAGATTTAGGTGAAGCATTGAGAATCATGGAGTCTTATGCCGAAGATAATGGCTGTACTTTTCAATTGTTTCAGGTGACAGAGGGTCAGAAAAGAGCAATTGAAGAGCAATTTCCTAATATGTATAATTTTCAGATGTCTCGCAATGAGTTTGAATATATTTTTGAAACTGAACGATTGACTAATCTGCAAGGGAAAAAGCTACAAGCGAAACGAAATCATATCAATTCCTTTGAAAAAAATAATGACTGGACTTTTGAGGAAATTACTGATAATAATTTATTTGAAGTAATGATGTTTAGTCATCAGTGGGATAATTCTGCAGATATTTCGATAGGTAGTTCGCTGACGATGGAGAATATGGCTTTGATGAATGCCATCGAAAGTTATGTGTGCTTACAATTGCAAGGTGGCATTTTGCGTGTTGCTGGTAAAATAGTTGCATTTGCAATAGGTTGTTCGCTCACGTCCGATACCTATTTGTTGCTTTTCGAGAAAGCAGATGCTTTTGTGCGAGGCTCTTATTCTATGATAAACCGTGAGTTTGTGCGTCGTTTTTGTCAGAATTTTCGTTATGTAAATCGTGCCGAAGATAATGGTGATGAGGGTCTGCGCAAGGCAAAGTTATCCTATTATCCCGATATTCTCCTAGAGGTTTATACCATGTCGAAGAAATAACCGTTATCTTAAATTACAACTCAATTAGATGATTCGTTTCGCTACATCAGCTGATCAGGAACAGCTAAAAAAACTTTGGCAAGTCGGTTTCAGTGACCATGAAAATTATATTGATCGTTTCTTGATGACAATTGGAAGGGATGAGCGCTGTTTGGTGTGGGAAGAAGATGGGAAAATCGTCTCTATGCTTTTTATATTACCTGCCAAAACCTTTATTCATGGAGATTTGAGACGTATAAACTACATCTATGCTTGTGCTACTTTGCCTGATTTTAGAGGTAAAGGGTTAATGAAACAAATGCTGGAATACGCATTTCACATTGCACAACAAAATCTGGTTTTTGCACTTTTCTTGATTCCCGCTAATCCAACTTTGTCAAGTTATTACAAGAGTTTGGGTTTTCAGAATGGATTTCTGAAACCTGT
>JBAXGL010000163.1:0-5875 GCA_037139375.1 Bacteroidales bacterium
CAAACGACGACACATTATGATAGATTTATCAGTAGTAGTGCCTCTTTTTAATGAAGAGGAATCTTTGCCCGAACTGTTTGATTGGATTCAGCGAGTGGCTACACAAAACGGGTATAAGTACGAAGTTATTTTCGTAAATGATGGTAGTACAGATCGATCGTGGGAAGTAATAAGCACGCTTTGTCATAAACATCCTGAAGTCAAAGGAATCAAATTTCGTAGAAACTACGGTAAATCCCCTGCGCTGCATAGTGGTTTTGATCGAGCACAAGGTCGCGTTGTGATAACAATGGATGCTGATCTACAGGACAGTCCTGATGAGATACCAGAACTTTACCGAATGATTACAGAGGAGCGATTTGATTTAGTTTCGGGATGGAAGCAGAAACGCTTCGACCCCTTGTCGAAAACCCTACCCACGAAGTTGTTTAACGCTACGGCTCGAAAAGTTTCAGGCATAAAGCTAAACGACTTCAATTGCGGATTGAAGGCATATCGCAATGAAGTAATCAAGAATATTGAAGTGTATGGGGATATGCACCGTTATATTCCATATCTTGCAAAAAATGCTGGATTCAAAAATATTGGCGAAAAGGTGGTCATGCACCAAGCTCGCAAATATGGTGTTACAAAATTTGGGTTGAGTCGTTTTGTAAACGGTTATCTCGATTTGATTACACTTTGGTTTTTCTCGAAATTTGGTAAAAAACCAATGCATTTTTTTGGGCTTGCTGGTTCTTTGATGTTTTTTGTAGGTTTGATTTCAGTGATTATTGTTGGAGGGATGAAATTGTATGCACTTTATGAAAAAATCCCCTACCCATTAATCACCAATTCTCCATATTTTTATTTAGCACTGACATCGATGTTGTTGGGCACACAACTATTTTTAGCTGGGTTTTTAGGTGAAATGATTACACGCAATTCATCTGAACGGAATAATTACAAGATAGAAGAAGAGTTGTAAGCAATTAATAAGACACTATCCTAGCAGAATTATCTAGAATTTATCAATATTTGTTGACATAGCTTCTTCAATTATGACACTCCTTGAAATTTGCAAAAAGCGATTTTCAGTACGTAGTTTTCAAAAACGGACTGTTAGCGATGAAGAATTAAACTATCTGCTCGAAGCTGCACGTTTTGCTCCTTCTGCGGTAAATCTTCAACCCTGGCATTTTATTGTGATAAAAGCTGATGAAAACCGTCATGCATTGCACGAATGTTATCACAGAGAATGGTTTAAATCTGCACCACTCTACATTGTAGTTTGTGCTGACCATTATCAATCGTGGAAAAGAAAGGATGAAAAAGATTTTGCTGATGTAGATGTGGCTATTGCAATTGAACATATATCTTTAGCAGCTACTGAAATTGGCTTGGGCACATGTTGGGTCTGCAATTTCGACCCATTGAAACTTCATCAAACACTTTCTCTACCAGATCATATTGAACCGATTGCAATATTACCTGTGGGTTACCCCGACTTAGATATTTATGCTCAAATTCCAATCAAACTACGCAAACCATTAAGCGAAATTGTGCATTGGGAAAAGTTCTAAAATGATATTATCAAAATGAGTTTTACCGAAATTTTGCTGATAGCCATTGGGCTTTCAATGGATAGTCTCGCAGTATCCATCACTTGTGGATTAATTCTGAAAAAATTTCGGATTCGACACATTTTTAGAATGGCTCTGTTTATGGGTATATTTCAGGGAGTTATGCCGCTTATTGGATGGTTTGCCGGAGTCACATTTCAGAAATATATTAGCGATTACGATCATTGGATTGCATTTGTTTTACTATCATTTTTAGGAGGAAAGATGCTTTACGAAGGGCTTTTTTCTAAAAATAAAGAAAACAAATCTCTTGATCCGACAAAAGCTGCCACGCTGGTTGGACTTGCAATAGCTACAAGTATTGACGCTTTGGCAGTCGGCGTTTCTTTTGCGATGTTAGGTATTGAAGTAGCCCTTCCTGTTATCATTATTGGTATCACAACCTTTTTGTTGAGTTTTCTGGGAGCATCGTTCAGTTCAAAATTCGGCCACCGCATTAATCTTCAAATGGAAATTGTGGGAGGTATCATTTTAATTGGTATTGGTGTCAAAATTTTAATAGATCATTGTTGTTTTTAGCCATTATATAATTCATTTATCCATATGAAGAAAAAGATTATTATTGCACTATTGGTTTTTGTAGGGGCTTTTGCTACGTTCTATTTTTTGCATGATTCGAAGAAAGAAACACCGATGGAATATATATACAATGACGGTCCAATATTTGGGTCATCTTATCATATTAAATATCAATATACTGAGGATTTGCATTCACAAATAGACACTATTTTGAAAAAATATGATGAATCGGTGTCTCCTTATAAGCCGAACTCTATCGTTTCGAGGGTCAACCGGAACGACTCTTCTGTTATTCTGAACAAATGGTTTGAAGATCTTTTCAATGAAGGAATGGTAGTTGCAAAAGCTACCGATGGAGCATTTGACATCACAGTGGCACCTTTGGTAGAAGCCTGGGGATTTAGTTTCAAGAAAAAAATGGATATTACGAAACACACGATAGATAGTCTCAAATCTTTGGTAGACTACAGACGTGTTAAAATACTGAATAACAAGGTTATAAAAGAAGACCCACGTATCACTGTAGATTGCATTTCGATGGGTGATGGATATGCGAGCGACATTATTGCTGATTTTCTAGAAAGCAAAGGAGTTAAAAACTATATGGTCGAAATTGGTGGAGAAATTAAACTTAAGGGGTTGAATAGTAGTAATAAAATCTGGACAGTAGGCATTGATAAACCGATAGATAATATCGATTCGATGAGTACCGATTATCAACAGATTGTAGCAATTACAAACGGGGCACTCTCTACTAGTGGAAATTATCGTAATTTCTACTATAAAGATGGAAAAAAATATGCACATACGATTGACCCAAAATCAGGTTATCCAGTACAGCATAGTCTATTGAGTGCTACTATAACTGCACCAACTTGTATAGCTGCCGATGCATACTCTACAGCTTGCATGGTTATTGGATTAGAGAAAAGTTTAGAGTTGATTAAACAACACTCTGAATTGGAAGGATATTTCATATTTTCTGATGCAAATGGGAAAATGGCTACGGTCTGCACAAATGGTTTTAAGAAATATTTGAAAGAGTAGTTCTATACTTTGAAATCGACGTATATTTCCAAAAAAAAGAATTAATTTTGCACGGTTAAAAATTTGAACAATGACTCACAATCAAAAGCGATTCTTAAAGTTTTTCTGGATTACATTTACACTGTTTATTGTTTTTATCTCATCTATATTTGTTCTTATAGCTTATGGGAAAATCGGTTATATGCCACCTATTGCCGAATTAGAAAACCCAAAAAACAAATTTGCATCTGAAGTCATTACCAGCGATCAAGAAGTGCTTGGTCGTTATTATATGAGTCGAGAAAACCGTGTTTTCGTAACATACAAACAACTATCATCAAATCTGGTTGAAGCGTTGATAGCTACCGAAGATGCCCGTTTCAACTCACATTCTGGGGTTGATGTTTGGGCTTTGCTTCGTTCGTTGATAAAACGTGGAATCTTTATGCAAAAAAGTGCTGGTGGTGGTAGTACCATCACTCAACAACTTGCAAAACAACTTTATTCACCAGAAGCTGGTAATTTCTTGGAAAGACTTCTGCAAAAACCTATCGAATGGGTGATTGCTGTAGAATTAGAGCGTTTCTATACGAAAGAAGAAATTATCAATATGTATTTCAATAAGTTCGATTTTTTGAACAATGCTGTTGGAGTACAATCTGCGGCATTGGTCTATTTTGGCACAACTCCTGCTAAACTTAGGATCGAAGAAGCCGCCACATTAGTAGGTATGTGCAAAAATCCATCCTTGTTTAACCCAGTTCGATTCAATGATCGAACCAAAGGTCGACGAAACGTTGTGTTAGAACAGATGTATAAAGCAGATTATATCAATAAAGAACAACGTGACTCTCTTCAGAATCTGCCACTTGTATTGCATTACAATAAAGCTGATCACAAAGAAGGACTTGCTCCATATTTCAGAGAATATCTTCGTATGATGATGACTGCCGAAAAGCCGAGTAGAAGCGACTATGCTTATTGGCAAACGGCAAAATACAGCGCAGACTCATTGGCTTGGGAAACCAACCCGCTTTATGGTTGGTGTAATAAAAATGAAAAGCAAGACGGTTCGCATTACAACCTTTATGTAGATGGATTGAAAATATATACAACCATTGATTCACGAATGCAACGTTATGCAGAAGAAGCTGTAAATGAGCATATTGGTAAATCTCTTCAACCTAAATTCTTCGCAGAAAAGAAAGGGCGTTCGTATGCACCATTTTCGAGTAAAATATCAGAAGGTCAACGAGATTCCATCTTAGTTCGGGCGATGAAACAGACTGACCGATACCGTGCGATGAAAAAAGCAGGAGCAACGGAGCAAGAAATACGGAACAATTTTCACACCCGTATTCCAATGCAGGTTTTCTCGTGGAATGGCCCAAAAGATACGATACTTAGTCCGTGGGATTCAATTCGTTATTACAAACACTTTATCCGTACCGGCTTTATGTCTATGGATCCACGAACAGGTCATGTAAAAGCGTATGTAGGTGGTATTGATTTCAAACAATTTCAATACGATATGGTTGGCGTGGGTCGACGTCAAGTGGGATCTACCATCAAACCATACCTCTATACTTTAGCAATGGAGGAAGGGTTTACACCGTGTGATCAAATGATGCACGTTCAACAGCGATTGATGACAGAAAGCGGTCAGGTCTGGATTCCGCGCAATGCTAATAAAAAATGCATTGGTGAAATGGTGACGCTTAAATGGGGATTAGCGAATTCTGACAACTGGGTAACTGCATATTTAATGAGCAAACTTTCTCCCTATTCATTCGTTCGGTTGTTGCAATCATTTGGAATTAAATCAAAACTTGATCCTGTTGTTTCTCTTTGTCTTGGACCATGTGAAGTGACTGTAGAAGAGATGGTTTCAGCATATACTGCTTTTGCTAATAAAGGAGTAAAATCTGAACCACTTTATGTAACACATATTGAAGATAGTTTTGGAAACGTCTTGGCAAACTTCACACCTAAAATGTCAGAAGTGTTTAGCGAAGAAACTGCATATAAAATGCTACACATGCTAAAAGCCGTAGTTGATGGTGGAACAGCAGCCCGTATTCGTTATAGATTTGGCATTACAGCACCAATGGGAGGTAAAACAGGTACTACTAATCAAAATGCTGACGGTTGGTTTATGGGCTTCACTCCTAGTTTAGTTTCAGGTATGTGGGTTGGTGGAGAAGATCGTGCTATACACTTCGATACGACAAACGATGGACAGGGAGCTAATATGGCATTACCTATCTATGCGACATTTATGAAAAAAGTATATGGAGACCCCCGATTAGGCTACACTCAAACAGAAAACTTTGCTCCATTTCCTAAATTTTCTGATCCCTGCGCCGAATCTACTTTCAAACAAAGCTACGAGTCAACTGAAACTGGTGGAATTGATGCCGGATTTGAGTAGTACGCTAATTGAATAATTTCGTAACTGATTATAATTGACAATAATATTACGTATTACTTAAAACGTATTACGTAAAACTTAAAAAATTAACAATGAATATTTCATATAACTGGCTGAAAGAGTATTTGAACATCAATTTATCGCCTGAAGAAGTTTCGGCGGCTCTCACCTCTATTGGTCTAGAGACAGGAGGTATTGAAGAATCTCAGTCTGTAAAAGGAGGTTTAGAAGGATTGGTGATTGGTCACGTTTTGACTTGTGAAAATCATCCAAACTC
>JBAXGL010000164.1:0-5868 GCA_037139375.1 Bacteroidales bacterium
TTCAGCCTCTTTTCGTTTGCGCTGATTATTCCGATTTTGGAGATTCTCTTCAAAATCAACAATGTAAAGTACCACTTTATGCCGATTGGCAGCACCAGTTCGTTGAAAGCTGAACTCACAAATAACTTCTATTATTACATTTCGCAAGCCATCATCGATTATGGTGGAAGTGTGGTTTTGATGCTTCTGGGCGCAATGCTCATCGTCATGACGCTGCTTAAGACCGGAACAGCTTATATGGCTCTTTACAATATGATTCCGCTGCGCACAGGTGTTGTTCGTGACATCAGGAATGCGATCTTCAATAAAATAACAGCTCTTCCAATTGGTTTTTTCTCGAACGAACGAAAAGGCGACATCATCGCCCGAATGAGTGGCGACGTAAACGAAATTGAGAGCTCAATCATGAGTTCACTTGATATGATTTTCAAGAATCCAATTATGATTCTCGTTTATCTCGGCACTATGTTTGTGCTCAGTTGGCAGTTGACGGTTTTTGTACTAATTTTATTGCCATTTAGCGGTTACATAATGGGTGCGGTTGGGAAGAAGCTCAAACGAACTTCGTATGAAGGTCAGCAACAGTGGGGTATTCTGATGTCACAACTAGAAGAGACTTTGGGTGGATTGCGCGTAATCAAGGCCTTCAATGCTGAAGGTAAAATCAAACTGAGATTTAGCAAACAAAACGATTTAGCGCGAAAAATCACAGTCAAAATCAATCGCCGTCAAGCATTGGCACATCCTATGAGCGAGTTTCTCGGCACTGTGACGATTGCGATTGTCTTGTGGTATGGTGGAACACTGATTTTGCACAACAACAGTAGCATTACCGCTTCGTCTTTTATCTACTACATCGTTATTTTTTATAGTCTAATTAATCCAGCAAAAGAACTTTCGAAAGCAGCCTATTCTATCCAGAAAGGATTGGCGTCCATCGAACGTATTGATAAAATTTTAGGTGCAGAAAATCCAATCACCGACCCTGAAAAACCAGTGGCTATGAAGGACTTTGCTGAGAAAATTGAGTTTAAAAATGTATCATTCAAATACCATAATCATTGGGTGTTGAAGGATATCAACCTCGAAATTCCAATTGGAAAATCCATCGCGTTGGTTGGTCAGTCAGGCTCGGGAAAATCGACTTTGGTGGATTTGATTCCACGTTTCTACGATGTAAAAAAAGGGAATATCACCATCGACGGAACGGATATTCGCGACCTGCGTGTGCATGACCTTCGTTCGCTGATGGGGAATGTCAATCAGGAAGCTATTCTTTTCAACGACACATTCTTCAATAACATTGCTTTTGGGGTAGAAAATGCCACGATGGAACAAGTAATCGAAGCGGCAAAAATTGCCAATGCGCACGACTTTATCGTTGCCACCGAAGAGGGTTACGAAACCAACATCGGCGACCGCGGAGGCAAACTTTCGGGCGGACAACGTCAGCGATTGAGCATTGCTCGTGCGATTCTCAAAAATCCTCCGGTGTTGATTCTCGACGAAGCGACTTCAGCACTCGACACCGAATCAGAACGCCTCGTACAGGAAGCCATCGAAAACTTGATGCGCAATCGTACTTCGATTGTGATTGCTCACCGCTTGTCGACCATCAAAAATGCCGACATGATTTGCGTGATGCACGAAGGTGAAATCGTAGAACGTGGCAAACACGATGAATTGATAACACTGGACGGCTACTATAAGCGATTGGTGGATATGCAGAGTTTCTGATGTCACGCCCCAATTCCTTCGACTTGAAAGCATTTCTCGATGAAAAAGTGGATCGCTACAACCGACCAGCATTCATCGAGAACGATCCAATTTCGATTCCTCACAGCTTTGTGAAAAAGCAGGACATTGAGATCATGGGTTTCTTTGCTGCCGTTTTAGCCTGGGGACAACGTCCGACAATTATCAATAAATGCCGCGAACTAGCGCAGCGAATGGATGGCGAACCACATCAATTCGTCACTCAATCTTCTGACAACGATCTAAAGCAACTACTTGGCTTCAAACACCGCACTTTCAAAGACACCGATTTGCTCTATTTTGTCGATTTTCTAAAGCGGCATTACGCTCAATTCGACAGTTTGGAAGATGCTTTTGCGGGAAAGGATGTTATAGATGTGGAATCAGCCTTATTCCACTTTCGAAAAACGTTTTTTGATAGCCCCGACGCACCTTCGCGTACTCGCAAGCACATATCTTCTCCGGCTCAGAAATCAGCTTGCAAACGGCTAAATATGTTTCTACGATGGATGGTAAGACACGACGAGCGTGGAGTCGATTTTGGAATCTGGAAGCGACTAAAAACCAAAGATTTGATCTGTCCACTCGATTTGCATGTGGATAGAGCTGCTCGGCATTTTGGAATGATTTCGCGCAAACAGACTGATTGGCAAACTGCATTAGAATTGACTGAAACGCTTCGTTCGTTTGACCCTAACGATCCCGTCAAATACGATTTTGCTTTGTTTGGAATCTCAGTGGAAAAGGAGTTGTATCTATGATATTTGAATACTGTGCTTTGGTTTTTACTGTGACAACAAATTATGGAGTATTATCTGCTGTTATGATTCTTTCAACAACGTAATAGCGAGAATTTCTCAAACTATTTCTCCGTTGCCAAAACGATGCTATTCTTGTATTCTATTTTATCAGGTGGGTATCCGCCAGCGAAACGCGAACGGCCTCCTTCGTTTTCTTCACCTTCGTGCATTCCCTGTCCTGCCTCACGACCATAACCACCTTCGCCGCTTCTCATTCCTTGTCCGCCACCACTCATTCCTAAGCGGAAATTACTACCGTGCGACTCCTCTTCTGCTTGCTCTACGCTAAGCAAAATCTCTTTCTTGGCAACTGTCGCCAAATTGTAGCCTTCACCAAACAATTCCGACAAAGGAATTCGACATTCAATACACATTTGATTTTGATTGCTCCACGCAATTTGGAACGAAATTACACCACCTTCTCCTGAAGTCAAAGTCTCTTTTCCTTTTAAAAATCCTTCGGTTTGTATGGTTGGTTTTGCCATCAAATAAAGGTTCTTGAAGATTTCCAACCTATTATTTCTTTTTTGATTGAAATCACCATCGTCAAGCCGGGTTTGACTCATCTGTTCCACGCTTTCGCGGTCTGGTTTTTGCCCTATCAAGTGAAGATTACCCGACACTTTTGGTTTCGATTTTGTCTTTAGTGTGATATTCAATCCATTACTCATAATACGCATTTGTCCAGCTGGCTCAATCACCTGAAAAGCAAGATAAAGATAACTGGCATCGTTTCCAAAACCATATCGCATAGTCGATGTTTTGTCGTAATAGTGCATGGCGTTTTTCCAGTCCTGAAGCTTTCCGTCAACTTTAAGCGAATCAATCCACTCGGGTTTGTTTTGTGCAAAAGTAGATGGAAGAAACAAAAGCACTGCTAAAAGTGTGAATATCAACTTTGAATATCTCATTTTCTATCAATTATAGTTTGATGATGCCACAAAGATAAATAAACGACAAGACGCGCAACGCAAATTTTCGTCAATTAGAAGTGGGTAAATGTTAATAAATTGCGACGAAATGCAACGAAACAGTCTATTTTTCATCTTATTAATAATGTGTAGATAAATATGCCGAAATGAGATAACTCGAATGATTCAGTTTTTGGGTTTAACACATTAAAAAAACGAGGTATTTTTTCAAATGCTATTGTTTAATTGATTTTACGAAAACATTATTTATCTTTGAAAAACCGATTATTAATTAATTCACAAAACAGGCAGACAATGAAGAAAAAAATTGGATTTTTGATTATCATGTTGAGTCTCGGACTCTTCACCACAGTGAGTGCACAAATCAAATTTGGAGCGAAAGTAGGATTAAACATGGCTTCGGCAAGTCTATTAGACCTCAACAATGTAGGCAACAACCTCAATTCGGACAACTACAACGGAATGATGATTGGTCCTACCATGGAGATTTCTCTTTTCGGGATGGGATTCGATGCGTCGTTGCTTTATTCACAAAAAGGGATTGCTATAAAGGATTTCGGAAGTGCTTCGATTTCGTATCTCGAAGTGCCCATCAACTTCAAGTACAAACTCGGCATTCCAAAACTGATTGGTGTGTATGCTACTGCGGGGCCATACTTTAGTTATGCGTTTTCAGACAAACTTTCAAGTACACTCATTAAGTCAATTGACAAAAGCGGCATAGAAGTTGGAGCCAGTGTAGGTGCAGGAGTTGAATTATTTAGCAAATTACAAGTCGGTGCGGTTTATAGCGTCGGATTCAATAAAAATACTGTTGAATTAGATCCACTACAAGTAGTATTGGCTGCATCTAAAGTCGATTACCGCAACGGAATATTATCACTCACAGCGACTTATTTCTTTTGAAAGTAAATGAATAAAAACAGCACTATTCCCATTTCTTCGATAGAGATGGGAGTTTTTTTGTGAAGTACCGCAAAAGTTGTACTTTTGGCGCTTGATTTCCTATTTTAAGCAAAAACGACCCACCCATTGAAAAGAATCCGAAACCTCATCACCGCCCTGCTCGATGTGCTGCACAAACCCTTTGCGCGGTGGATTCCTCTGCAAACGTTTCGGTACGCTGCTTGTGGAGGTGGCAATTCGGCACTCGATATCCTACTCTATTTCATCACGTTCCATTTTGTGCTACATGAAAGTATTGTTGAACTTGGTTTTGTAGCTATCAGTGCTCACATTGCTGCTTTTTTTGTTGTTTTTCCAATTACTTTCATCACAGGATTTTTATTGGGCAAATATGTCACTTTCACCCAATCACAGATGCGTGGTCGCATTCAACTGTTTCGCTATGGCGTGACGGTGGGCGGTTCAATTCTCTTGAATTACTTATTCTTAAAATTATTTGTCGAATATTGTCACTTCTTCCCGACCATTTCGAAAATCTTCACCACTTTTTTCGTAGTACTTTATAGCTACGTGGTGCAGAAATACTATACTTTCCGTATCATTGCCACCAAGGGTTGATTCGTTTATAATTCTTAATCTGCGCTATCCTCGAAATCTGAGGGAAACAAACGGTGCGCAATTCCATCTTTTTTGTCTATTTTTGTAACACTTATGGACAATTTTCCTCATTTCGTAGATGTCATTTTGCCGCTTCCGTTGCCGCGCTATTTCACCTATTCGCTTACAGCGGAGATGGTACCTGATGTGCACGTGGGCAGCCGTTTGATTGTGCCTTTTGGTAAGCGAAAATTCTATACTGCGATTGTGGTAAATATCCATCATACTTCGCCTGTGGAATACGAGGCGAAAGAGGTGGCGTCGGTGCTCGATAATGCGCCCATTGTCCGTCCGTCGCAGATTCGTTTTTGGGAATGGATTGCCGAATACTACCTTTGTGCGGTGGGCGATGTCTACAAAGCTGCGCTGCCATCGGGCTTGAAGCTCGAAAGCGAAACGCTGCTTCTGCTGAATCCGAATGCCGAGATAGAACCCGAAACACTCTCAGAAAAAGAGATTCTGGTGCTTGACAAACTGCCTGCCGAAGACAAAATGAGCATCATCAACCTCGAAAAGGAGACGGGAATCAAAAACCTACTGCCGGTGCTCAAGTCAATGCTCGACAAGGAGCTCATCCTCATCAGCGAAGAGCTGAAAGCCGACTTCCGCCCCAAGTTGGAACAATATGTTCGCCTCACCGTCGCACCCGAAGAGCAGGAGCGATTACGCGAGCTGTTCGACGAACTGTCGAAAGCCCCCAAACAATTGGCGTTACTGCTTAAGTATCTCGATTTATCGCGTTATCTGCAACCCAAAGAGTCGTTGCGCGAAGTTTCCCGCAAAGAATTGTTGAAGAAGGCCGATGTGTCGCCTGCCGT